>NZ_SIJC01000008.1 GCF_010078385.1 Chengkuizengella sediminis | reverse complement strand
CATCACCGAAATAGTCCGTAATCGCTGATTCGGGGTAATCCCAGCTTAATTGAAGACCCAAATCAGTTAGTTTCGTTTGTGTATTTGTTAACTGAAGCTGTTCCATGTCTACTACATCAATCAGACCTGAGTCATATAAAACGTTATCCCAGTTCGCCTTTACATATAATCTTAATTGATAATTATGAGGCTGACCGTCATAATTTAAATCCGTGTAAGTGGCACCTCCTGAAATTTTAGAAGTCCCCATATACTCCCCATCTTTATAAGCATAAACAACATAATAAGGTAAACCATCACCTTCATGATCAGTATCAGAAAGGGGTCCAAAGTATCTTGAAACATCAGGATTATCCCAACTTATTAAAAGTCCATTATCTGTCACTCTCGTTTGTATATTTGTTGGTTTAAAATTTTTTCTATTCTCTTGGATAATGTCATCCACAATGGTCGTTTCGTTAAAGTAATCTAACATAATAATGTTTGTACGCGGATCTTCCAAAAAACCGTTATTGACTTCTTCCATTACAACATTGTTCGCTGGTACCGCAAAATCATCATGTAGATTTGGACAGCTGGGGGTAAATAAGCAATCGAAATGCATTGCAATTTGATCTCCAGTACTTGGCGTAGGTGGAGTTAAAATCAATTGTGAAACGTAAAGTTTTTCATCATTTTCGTTGTTGAGATCGCTATACATCCTATCTCTAATAACAGAGGGATCATCCGTATTATGCCATGTGCTAACCATACTACTACCCCTATCCAAAATCTTCTCATTGTCAATATATTGGGATATAGTCACACTAGGGTTAATATTGTTTTCATGATTATCTTTTCCAAATAAAACAACGATATTCTTACCATTTGACCATAATTCTTCTAACGTATTCGTTTGAAGTTCATCTAACGAGATCAATTGATTAGAAAATTTATTTTCAAGCTGGCTAACAAGATGGTCATAGCTGGTTTCTGTCATCTCATGAAAATGCTGAAAACCCAAAATGATAATTTCTTTCGGATTTTGTGTGACAAAATTTTGTACCCCATTTAATATATCTTCAACCTTTTCTCCATATAACCCGTGCATGGTACGTAAATCTGTTGAATACTGCCTAAAAATATCATCACAAACTACTATACCACCAGGAGCAATACTACAGTTTTCTGTCTCCCACCTCATAAAAGGACCTACCCGTAAATCAACGTAACGAACCCCCTCATAAAGTTGTTCTTTAATGATTAACTCTTGTGTTTGTCCCAAGTTTGCGACTTCATTTTCTCCAAAGATTTCAACTATAATTCTATTAAAGTCATCATAGTCTGATAAATCATAATCACTCACATCTGTAGCTAAATGCCATTCTTCACCATCATCAAATGTAGCTGTCCCAGAATCATGGGTTCCAGGCAATAGAACTTCGGTTAACTTAAGCTCTTCAAATGAAGGATTGTCTTTCGAAACTTGGTCCATCCAATCACGCTTGTCTTCTCTTACCGTTATCGTAGATACTTTATCATTACCAACATCATTATCAGATAAATTGGTATCGTCATTATAAAATGTTTCATCTGTATCGGACCAATCATCTTGATAAAGGGTCACATTATAATTACCAACAATTCTTAACGAACTTAATTTATCATCAAACCCAAAATCTTCATCTAAATTGAAGCTACCATGTCCAAATCGAAGCACCTGTCCACCATAATTTGTGTGTTCGTAAAGGTAAACTCCCTCTCCATCAGCCGGAATTTCATAAACGATTATGGTAGATACCTTATCATTACCAACATAATTATTAGATAAATCTGGATCATCAGCATAAAAAGGTTCTCTATTATCTGACCAGTCATCTTGAAAAAGTACCACTCCATAATCACCAACAATTTTTAACGAACTTAATTTATCATCAAACCCAAAATCTTCATCTAAATTGTAATCCCCAGGACCAAAATGAAGCTCTCTTCCTCCGTAATTTGCATGTTCGTATAGGTAAACTCCTGGTTCCTCAGCATTTACTTTCAATCCACCTACTGTCAGTAACAAAGTAAAAGCCATTGTAAACATTAAAATTAGACTAGACATGTATAAACCCTTTTTCTTTATGTTCATTTTTTATTTCCTCCCTTAAACTATTTGATTTTAAAAATATAACTGGTAGACACGATTGAAGATAATGTTTAACCCCACTAGGTGAAAATGAAACTTAGTAATGAAAGCGCTAACAATAATGTGAATTGAACTTGAATACCTTCATACCCATATTTGAGGCTTTATAAAGAGTTATTAATAATAGATACATATATCTATTATTAATATTATAGTATATGTAATTTTATCAGGGCACAGGGTATCATTTAGACCATAAATATTTCCAAAGCATTTGAACAATATAAGAAACAACCACTTTAGAAAAAAACGAGGGATCTTTTTCTCAATTTCTCCTTTCCTATTTTTTTAAAACCATTTCTTTCATCTTTTATAAATACGCTAAGCATCACCCACTTTCTTATAGTAAATTTTTTTACATTATGAATTATTATAAATAAGTAGATATTAATATCTATCATAGAATATATTACGGGGATGTATAGTTCTTTTTATTGGTAATGATACAGTTAGTATGCCACCAATGGTAATTTTCAATTAATCGCTTTGATCAATTTAGCAGATGGTAGTTTTTTCGCAGAGGATTAGTTAGAATATATTTTTTAGAGCCGTTCCATCCATCAGAATGCAAGTTTTTTTTCAAATCAACAGTTATACTTCCTTGACTTGTATTGCCTGAAAATATTTCTCATATCATTGATAATTCAAAGGTGACCAGATTAAAAATGGCTTTATAATTTTTTAACATAGGGTCTATTTCTTTTGTAAGTGGATATTTATAAGAATATTTCTGCTTGGAATTACTTGTCGATGATTTAGCATCATAAAGAGATAATGTTCCGTTGATTAACACTTCCCTCTTCTATATTGATTGGTAGAGAAACTGAAGTTTTGATAGGGATCTTAAAAATTGAATGAATAATAAAAAAGTAGTAATTTCTTCGTCAAATAGATGAACTAGATGTGAAATGTTTATAATACCCGTCTCCCGTAGAATAAAAAAAATCAATTTGGCTGTACATCCCAATTTGAATGTTTGACCAAGTCTCCTTCTATTTTGTTTAAAATGGTTTAAATTGGAGGTTTACCATGTAATACCTGAGTCCAATAAAGTTGAACTCAGGTGGTGAAACGTGTAGCTTGAATTAACTTTATGATTGTGGGTCTGAAACCATAATCAAACCTGAATCATATAAAAAATTTGTCCAGTTCGCCTTTACATACAATCTTAATTGATAACTATGAGGCTGACCGTCATAATTTTTATCCTCGTACGTGCTACCTCCTGATATATCGGATATCCCAATATGTTCTCCATCCCGGTAAACATAAACAACATAATAAGGTGTAAAGCCGTCTTCATGATCTTCAGAAGCAAGTTCATCACCAAAATAGTTCTTAATTGCTGATTCCGGGTTAGTCCAGCTTAATTGAAGACCGCTATCTATCACTTCCGTTTGTACATGTTTTAGCTCAAGCTGATCCGAATCTACTACATCAATGAAACCAGAGTCATATAAAAAGTTATTCCAGTTCGCCTTTACATACAATCTTAATTGATAATTATGAGGTTGACCGTCATAATTTATATCCGTGTACGTAGTACCTCCTGATACATCGGATATCCCAATATGTTCTCCATCCCGATAAACATAAACAACATAATAAGGTGTAAAACCGTCTTCATGATCCTCAGAAGCAAGTTCATCACCAAAATAGTTCTTAATCGCTGATTCCGGGTTATTCCAGCTTAATTGAAGACCCGAATCAGTTAGTTTCGTTTGTGTATTTGTCAACTGAAGCTGATCCATTTCTACTACATCAATCAGACCTGAGTCATATATAACGTTATCCCAGTTCGCCTTCACATACAATCTTAATTGATAATTATGAGGTTGGCCGTCATAATTTATATCCGTGTACGTAGTACCTCCTGATACATCGGATATCCCAATATGCTCTCCATCCCGGTAAACATAAACAACATAATAAGGTGTAAACCCGTCTTCATGATCTTCAGAAGCAAGTTCATCACCAAAATAGTTCTTAATCGCTGATTCCGGGTTATTCCAGCTTAATTGAAGACCCAAATCAGTTAGTTTCGTTTGTGTATTTGTTAACTGAAGCTGATCCATGTCTACTACATCAATCAGACCTGAGTCATATAAAACGTTATCCCAGTTCGCCTTCACATACAATCTTAATTGATAATTATGAGGCTTGCCGTCATAATTTTCATCCATGTACGTGGTACCTGAAATTTCAGAAAGCCCCATATACTCCCCATCTTTATAAGCATAAACAAAATAATAAGGTAGACCATCACCTTCATGATCAGTATCAGAGAGGGGTCCAAAGTATCTTGAAACATCAGGATTATCCCAACTCATTAAAAGACCATTATCAACAACTTCCGTTTGTATATTCGTTGGTTTAAGGTTTAAGGAAGGTACTGTAACTGCAGCACTGTGTGCTCCATCGAATATTGTAGTACGACGATCGTCATAGTTTTCATAAACCATTAATCTTAAAGAATATTCATGAGGCTCTGCCATCTCAAAAAGATTCACTTCAAGTATATTACTATTGGATCCTGGATTTGTTTGACTCACATATTCTCCATCTCGGTATATTTCATAGTTAAACTCTTTTCCAGGAAAATACGCCTCTATAATCTCTGCATGATCCCATGTCAATTGAATTCCACCTTCAACGACTTCTGCATTTAAATTCGTGGCTGTTGGTCCAACATCAATATCAAGAAGCTGATCCGAATCTAATACATCAATGAAATCTGAGTCATATAAAATAATGCTCTCAACATAGTTATCCTCTACAATTAATCTTAATTGATATTTATGATAATCACCGTCATAATCAATATCCATGTAAGTCATCTTAGGACCTTTCAAGAAACTCTCTAAACGTACATTATCCTTGTAAAGTTCAACTCTATAACGAAGAGCACCATCGTTAAATAAAGAGTCATTTAAATCTATGAAATAGTTGTCCATCTTCTCTGAAGGGACTTCCCAGCTTAATTCTAGATGACTCCCACTAGTGCGTCTCATTCCTATATTTGTAAACTGAAGCTGATCCGAATCTAATACATCAATGAAACCTGAGTCATATAGTACTGTACCCCCACTTTGATTAGCCATTACGACCAGTTTTAATTGATATTTATGATAGTTTTCGTCATGATCTAAATCGGTGTACGTGTACGTGGTACCTCCTACATCGGACGCCCCAATATTCTCTCCATCCTTGTAAACAAAAACTTTAAAATAAGGTAGTCCTAAATTATTATTCTCAGAATTAGAAAGTTCTCCAAAGTACTTAGAAACATCAGGGTTTTCCCAACTTATTATTAGGTCATCCTCTAATTCCATTTGTGTATTTGTTGGTTTAAGGATTAAGGAATTATTCTCTTTGATAATGTCATCCACAATGGTCGTTTCATCAAAGTAGTTTAACATAATGATGTTAGTACGTGGATCTTTCAAAAATCCATTATTTACTTCTTCCATCACAAGATTGTTCGCTGGTACCGCATAATCATTGTGTAGATTTTTACAGTTGTCGTCCCCATAAAATAAGCAGTCGAAATTCATATAAATATTCTCTGAAATACTTGGTGTAGTTGGGGTCATAACCATTTGTGAAACAAAAAGCTTTTCGTCTCTTGCATCTTCGAGATTGCTATATATCTTTTCTCTAAGTTCTGAAATATCATCTGTGTTTGGCCATGGACTAACTAAACTCGTACTCCTCTTTAAAACCTTCGTGTTGTCAATATAATTGGAAATAGTCACACTAGGGTTAATATTGTTATAATGATGATCTTCACCAAATAAAACAACGATATTTTTACCATTTGACCATAAATCCTCTAACGTATTCGTTTGAAGTTCATTACGCGTGATCAATTGATTCGAAAATTTACTATCAAGCAGACTAACAAGATGATCATAACTTTCTGGTTTCATCTCATGAAAGTGTTGAAAATCCAAAATGACAATTTCTTTCGGATGTCTTGTGACAAAATTTTGCACACCATTTAATATATCTTCCACTTTTTCTCCATATAACCCGTGCATGGTACGTAAATCTGTTGGAAATTTTAAGAATTCTTTATTACAGATTACCTCACCAGTAACAGGATCAACAATAAAACAGTTATCTCGATCTTCTTCCCACACCATAAAAGGCCCCACTCTTAAATCGAGGTAACGAGCCCCTGCAAAGAGTTGTTCTTCAACTGTTAATGATTGTGTTTGTGTCAAGTTTGCAATTTCATTTTGTCCAAAATTTGCAGCGAAAAATCTACTTATATCATTTGGATCTGATATATTTACCGATCTGTTATCTGGTGCTAAAAGCCATGTTTCATCATCAAATGTAGATGTTCCAGAATCATGGGTTCCTGGTAAGAGAACTTCCCATAATTTTTGTTTTTGAAATAACGGATTGTCCTTCGATAATTGCTCCATCCAATCACTTTTGTTTTCTCTAACGATAATGGTAGATACCTTATTATCACCTACAACATTATCAGATAAATCAGGATCATCATTATAAAATGTTTCCTCCGTATCGGACCAGTCATCTTGATACAATGTCACATCATAACCACCGACAATTTTTAATGAACTTAATTGATCATCAAATCCAAAATCTTCATCTAAATTATAACTCCCAGGACCAAATCTAAGCATTTTCCCATCATAATTAGTATTTTCGTAAAGATAAACTCCCTCCCCATAAGCGGGAAGTTCGTAAACTTCTATCTTATCTGCTGTGTAACCTATATTAGTATCAACTAAATCATCTTTATCGGCATAAAAAGATTGTACAGTATTTGAAAATATACCATAATCAGTAAGTACAACTGCATAATCACCGACAATTTTTAACGACCTAACTTTCTCTAACCCTGGCCCGGGTAAATCGTAAATCCCTCGAAAATCATCATAAAGAAGTCTTCCTTCGTAATTTACATTTTCGTAAAGATAAACTCCTGGTTCCTCAGCATTTACTTGTGATCCATCTATTGTCAATAACAAAGTAAAAACCATTGTAACCATTAATAATAGACTAAATATAGATAAAAATTTCTTTTTTGTGATCATTTTTTATTTTCTCCTTGTAATGTATTTGATGTTAAAAGCTAAGACTGGCTTTCAATTATCTCCCTAGTTGTTTCGATTGCAATCACCACTAATAAAATATAGACTTGAAAATACTTACAAATTCATAATGGAGTTAAAAATAATAGATTTGTATATCTATTATTTTAATCATTTTTTTAAAGGATCAGGTAGACCATAAAAAGTGAAAAAAGTATTTTAGATAGGATATTTTGTAAATAATTTCGTGATGTGTGATCAATCATCAAGATCATGATTTTAAATTATTAAGACCCTCTTTCATTTTTTAATTTGAAAAGTTTTTCAATACTATGTAACGAATAGAAAGATTTCGTCAAAAATAAAATATTTTTTGTTAATAATGTAATGATGTACAACCTATATCTAGAAGTACTTAATTTCCTTGGCTGATAGATTCTTTATATCTTTTACTAAAATATCATCATAGACCCTCTATTATTCTTTGTTCTGAAAATCTTTTTGAGGTTAAATAAAATAGTAAAAGACTGCCAACTATATAGTTAGTGATCGATAATTTTTTGGACCAAAATACTCCTCCTTTTTTATTTGATGAATGAAAAACAACATATAAAATAGATAGTTGAATCTATCTTTTTATTGTACAATAATCTAAAAATATAACAATGGTAATAATTACCCATAATTTTTAAAGATAAAAAAGCGATGGGGAGGCCATTCCGAACCCATTCACTTTATTTACACGAATACGAATCTTGGTTTCGCCTAATTTCCAGGTACCTGTTTAACATAGACATCATCTTTGAAATGACCAAAAAAGTTTTCCAACACCTAAAGAGGTTGAAGAACTGAGGCTTAGTTAATCATGAAATTCACATTTATGTAAGAGTCGTTCAAAGTTATGCTCAATGAAAAAGGCGGAGGAACTGAAATCTCCCGCAGGAAATAATTCATATAAACAAACGCTTTACTACAATACTAAGAGCACCTATCCAAATTTGAAGAGGAGATAGATGCCTTGAATCAAAAGTTTGAAGCATGTCATATTATTCGATCTATCCCAGGCATTGGAGGTAAGATTGCAACCACAATCATCTCCGAGATCGGTGAAATTGATCAATTTTTAATAACCCAAAGACACTCATAGTCTTTATTGGCATTGATTCTAGTGTCCATGAATTAGGCCAATTCAAAGCTAGATTTACCGTTTTACGAAAGAAGCTCTACTAGACTTAGACAAAATTTATATACAGCTGTACAATGTGGCTTGGTAAACACTCCGAATTCAAAGTAAAAACATCTAAACCGAAAAAGATTTAGGCTCTTTTTACTGCTTTATATTTTCTTGCATTAATTGCACGATAAAGAGATCCTTGAGAAATTCCTGTTGCATCGATTATTTCTTTTATGGAGTACTCTTTACTGTCATACATGCGCAATGCAATATTGATTTTATCCTTATCAATTTTAGGTCTTCCTAGCTTTTTCCCACGCCTTTTACTTGCATCTAGTCCTTCTTTCACTCTTTCAGCAATTAAGTTACGTTCCAATTCTGCAATCACACACATCATTTGGAACATGGCTTTACCTGTAGAAGTACCTGTATCCATATTTTCCTTTAATGAAACAAATTTAATTTCGGTCTCATCAAATTGTTGAATAATATTGAGAATGTCCAATGTTTTTCTTCCTAATCTAGAAATACTTTCAACTATGACTGTGTCACCTTTTCTGATCACTTCAAACAATTGATTCAAACCACTTCGTTCTTTAATTGTACCTGTAAACTTTTCTTCTACTATTTTTTCACATCCATATTCAGTGAGCATGTTCATCTGTCGATCCAAATTTTGATCCTGCGAACTTACTCGAGCATAGCCAATAATCATTTATATCCTCCAGTAAAAGTTATTCATTTCATTTTACTGAAAAGACATTGTTTTTGTAAAGGTATTTGGTAATACTTTCTGTAACTTTTTTTGGTAACATGAAAACCTTATAAACTTACAGACTACCAAAGCCTATAGATAATGTTACAAAAACTATGGTTTTTGGTAAGAAATCTTTTTTAATTTTCTGCTCTTGATCTCCGTATACTGGGACTTAAAAAATTAAGATACTTTCAACTTAATAGGTATTCTCTGATCCATATTCAGCTTAAATGTACCATATGGATTCACATGATTATAGAATAAAGGAGTTAATCCTCTAAAATCCTCAGGAGTCATTTTTTTCAACCAATATTGGTTATTATCGTAGAGAACCTCTTGAACCATTAAGGTGTTCATATAGACTAAGCAATTTTGAAGTAGTTGGAGAGAGAATGCAGATACCTCTTGATCTTCTATAGAGTTAGAACGAATCTCACTATTTTTTCCGTAAAAAATATAGCTATTCACGGAGTTCCAATGTTCAACTGTATTTAGTCCCTCATGAATTTCTCTGCGAATCTCTTCAGAATACAAATACTCACAAAGGAAGATGGTTTTGATAGCTTTCCCTAATTCACATAAAGCACTATAAGTTGGATGTTGCGAATCTCTCGTAAATCGTTTTAAAATTGCTTCTGCTGATGCGGTTCCTAATCGTAGAGCTGCAGAATACTTCATGATCTGAACATACTGTTGACGAATGAGATCCCAGTTAATAGGTTTACTTAAAACCTTTTGTAAGTGCTCATACTCATCATTCATCCCTGTTTCTGGACGATATAACTTTTGAGATCCAATATTTTTAAAACGCGGCATCAGTTTAAAACCAAGAATATGACAAAAAGCAAAAGCAACAACACTTTGCCCATGTGTATCTACATAATTACGATCAATTTCCATATCTGTACAGTGGTGAAGTACTCCTTCAATCATAGCTGCTACCTCTGAAGACAGACAGGACTTGAGTTGAGAATAAATACATGCTGATTTTCGATCTGTATGCCAATAAATCATCACTCCATGCTTCTTATATCGAGGGTGCCATTCCGTAAGTAAATTTTGATCCCACGACCCAAAATGTTTCGAATCAGAAGCGCAAGCTGTTGTAGCTTCTCCCCATACTTCTTTCATTCTATGATAAATAATGTGATTAGCGACCTCCGCATTAGCTTGACGCAAATGATCTTTGTGTATGAATTTATTGCGGATATATCGAAGTTCCCGATAACTATCTGTATTGTTACCAGCAGAAACAGCCTTCAACCCTGCATTGGTTCCCAAGCCGAATAAACTAAGAAGAAGTCGCCGTTGGATAGTTTTTCGATCCAGGATCTCTCTATCCGCTGTTGTTTTAAAGTGTTTTGTAAATCCTGTATGAAAATCTGCTTCCTTAAGCAAATCTAATAAGTTAACATTTGACCAACGATGCTTAATTTCTTGTTTAATATGAGCCAACTGAGGTGGTTCAAGCTGCTTATCCAAAGGAGAGACACGAATCCAACCTTTATTGTTTTTCATAGTAATGGTCACTTTTTGATTACTCTTATCTTTAAACCCCTGATTTAACTGATTCAGTCTATACTTCATAACTTGTTTGATTTTTGAAATAAACAAGTCTGAGTCAATAGGTGCTTTCAATGCTTGAAAATGCTCTTTTTTACGCTCTTCAAAATCTTGTGGAAGATCTTCATCAGGATTTCGATAACGATTTGCCCCCTCAATCCATACTTCTTTACAACAAAGCCGAGTTCGAAGGGATTGTAAAACAGCAATCTCATAGTTGATTCGATTGACTCGCTCAGTACCTTTGTTATCTGTCTCAATAATAATATCTTTCCATTTGGGCTGAATCACCCCATCAATAGGAACTTCATCCCCAACTGCAAAATAACGTTGTCCACTTTCAGCATATTCTCGGATGAGTTGGATTGATTCAATCACGGGTTGATGAGATTGATTGTTGGAACGAAAAGTGAGGTTTTTCAAAATGTTAGAAAGGTTTTTTCGATAATGTCCTTGATATGAAGAATGCATCCTAGTATAGATTTTTTCTTGATACTCACGATTGTTCCTTGTCATATCTTTAATAATATCTTGAATCAAGTCAGAACTAACAATCGGGAATAGAGTATCTTGGATGATTCCATCTGGATAATCGACTGCGGCTTCTAATAGATTTACGATGTGTTTATTTTTCCCTTTGACTCGCTCCAATTCTTCTATTGCTTCTTTACGAGTCGTATTTTTAGCTTTGTTACCAAATTTATGCGTAATATCATCTAGAAGATCAGCTAAAGTATCTATGATTTCGGATAATCGATGCCTAAATAAAATCGTAAGCAAGGTGTAACGAATAGGATCAGGGTGGGCACGTAATTCAGTTACAGTCTCTGTAGCAGCACGAAGCCGATATTTCTTTACGATTTTAGGAGATAATTGTTTACAGAGATCTTGAGGAATTTGAAGATGTTGAATAGATAACATTTTTTTGACTTCCATATCCATCGCTTTTACACTGGGTTTCCCTGAAGAAGATAGTAATTCACGAAAGGACAAGATACCGTTGTTCTCTTCATCAGTAAAATTTGTATCGAAAAACTCATCATTCTCTTCATTAGAATGAGATTCAAGTAAGGCATCTAATCGAGAACAAGTTTTTGAGGAAAGTTTCTGATACGTGATTTGATATAAATTTTTTTCAAACTTATCAATAGCAGATTCAATCATTCTTTTTAAGCTTCCAACAGAGGGAGGTTCAACTTTCCATGTACGAAAAAGACTGTATGCTTGATTTTTTAAATATTCAATATCATGGGTGAACTGAACTTCTTCTTCTAACGACTTTGAGAAAAGTGCATTGTCATGTGCAGTAAGTTCTCGAAAACTAAAAAAGTTTCGTATTGCTTTTCGGTGATCTGTATAACTTCTCTCTTTTCCACCCCAACTATATTTATCAAAAAAATCTTCAACTGAAGAATTTATTTGATCAGCTAGATGTTGAACAACAACTTTGGGAACATCTTGCTTCTTATTAGGAAATTGAGCTTCCAGTTGGAAATATTTTAAAAGGACAGCAAACCCCAAACGGTTTGCGCTTGTTTTTTTACTTAACACTAAATGATCTTCACTTGGTAATAAAGTAAAGTGCTCTTCAAGTTCTTTTTTACTCCAATTTCTCTTCAATAGCTTTCCCTCTTCTCTCTAATCATTTTATAATTATTATAAAATTCAAAATAGAGAGCATCAACAACACGTCAATTTCTTCACTTTAATTGGTAATTGTTCTGCGGACTAGAGCAGCTACCCTGTCATTAAGCCCTTTAAAAGAGGAACATCAAATTTATCTACTCCCTCATCTATTTCTTTTACTAGATTGACTGTCATATAGTCTGTATTGCCGTTGATGTAGACATCATGTATTTCTTTTTTATCAGCTTTTAACCCTTCTGCAATAAACCAAGACCCTATTAAAATACTTAGTCCCAAAAATATGGTTGAGATATGTTTTTGATTCAAACTAGATCCCCCCTTATAATTTAATAATTATCACTTGCTAAAAAAACAGCAAATTTCATTTTATTACATATAAACGCATAAAATAATGGCTTAAAACGAATTTATAGTCGGTTTAATTTTTTATATTTTTCATTCCAATAATTCAACCGTACCTGTCTCTCCATTTACTCTCACCATTTGACCATCTTTCAACCTATTCGTTGCTGATGGGATTCCTACAACTGCAGGTATGCCATATTCTCTTGCTACGATTCCACCATGACTCACAGGTCCTCCGTATTCCATGATTAATCCTTTTGCTGTTATAAATAATGGGGTCCAAGCAGGGTTCGTACTTTCAGTTACTAAAATTTCTCCTTCTATTAATTTAGAATCCTTAGGATCAAATACAACTCTGACCTTCCCTTCATAAATACCTGCTGATAAAGGCATCCCTTGTAATACTTTACTATTTGGATCAAATTTTTGAGCTGAATAGTATGTTTCCCCAGTATTTAAAACAATTCTTGGAATGTTTGTTCTAGTTAGTTGCTTATGATAGGTTTCCTTATTTTCGATCACGATTTGTTTCAAATTTTGTTTGTGCTTGATGTCGTTTACTCTTAAATAGAAAATATCTTGAGCTTCTTCAAGCAGCCCATTCTTTTGGAATTCTTCCCCAACATTGAGCATAACTCCCCTAGCAATTGTCATCATTCTTATGATATCAAATTTAGGATATTCTCTCATTCCAGCAGCGATACGATAGTTAATCATCAATGTTCTCATCATATTCGCTTTTCTTTCACCTTTATCTACTTTTATCGTTTGATAGATTTCCTCAATTAATAATTCCGCTTTTTTAGCATTTTCATCGATTTCTGCTATGTTCCGTTCATACATTTGATCTACCACATAAGATTTAATTAGATTGATTATATATTCAGGATCTTCTGACCATCTTTTTACACCAAAATCCAGCTCTAGGGTACTTCTGTGTCCAAATTTATTTAATAAATCCTTAACTTTTGGATGATGATTAGTTGGTTCAATCTGCTGTTCATCAAAGTATTTGGCAAGTTTATTTAGTGACATACCTAGTTCAACTGAAATACAACCCGGAAATGATTTGGTTAGAGGTGTGACATCAAATCGATTACCGTACATTTTTCTTAATTTCTTTTCAATTTTTGTCAGGTTCATATAATCTGTACAATACCACCCCTGCTTTGATACGGATAAAATAAAGGCTTCAACCATAACCGTTTTTAAAAATTCAAGTTTTTCCTCAAGTTTTTTGAGGTTATCTGCTTTCATTTTATACTTTTGTATTACTGCTTCACCTATAGCTTTCATATGATCATAACGCTGAGTAACTGGAATTTTTTTAGCTTCACGTAAATTTTTAATGCTTGTTAGAGCATATTTAAAAACTCCCCATGGGATTTTAAATTTAATCCCTTGACTTACAAACTGTTTCCCGTGCTGTTTGATCAAACGATTCATAGTCTCTTCAAACGGTAAGTCATTTCCGGAAAAAGCCTTGCCAAATTGTTTTCCAATCCATTTTTTAGATAATAAATAAGTAATATCTGCAAAAATACGTCCATCAGCATTTTTAACAAATACATGATCTATTGGTTTTTTACGACTACTCATAATGTTAATGATTGCCGGCAATGTGTGACTAAACATATCAAAACCTAGAGGTGTAAATGGTTCCTTCATACCTAACATGACTGTATTCACACATAAATAGGCTCTAATTTTGCCATCCTGTTCAAAATGTTCTATGGGGAATAATGAAGTAATGTCTCTTGATTGAACGATAAAAAATTCATTTGAATCGTTGATTGCAAATTCTATATCTTGAGGTGTACCGAAGTAATTTTGAATTTTCTCTGCTTCTTTTACAATCATTTGAATATGATGTCTTTCTAAGGAGCTTACTTTCTTTTTATTGTTTTTTACTGGTACATACTGAATTCCATATGGAGCATATTGAAATAAAACTTCTTTTGAAGCAATCTCTTTTCTAATTATTTTGCCACTAATTTTATCCACTGTATATTGATCAGGATTGACTTCTCCACTTACAATTGCTTCCCCTAAACCATAAGATGAATTGATAAGTAATTCATTCCTTATTCCTGTTAATGGATTTGAAGTAAAAATAATACCAGATAGTTTGGCATTAACCATTTCTTGAATCACAATTGCATGTGAAAAATCAGAAGTGATCTTATTTTTACTTCTGTATTCAATCGCTCTTTCGTTCCATAAAGATTGCCAACATAAAATGATTTTTTCAATGATATCTTTGTTCGTCACATTTAAATAGGTGTTATACTGCCCTGCAAAACTCATACCAGGTAAATCTTCTACTGTCGAACTGCTCCTAACAGCCACAAGACCGCTAGAAATCTTTTTCATATCCATGCCTATTTGTTCTTTTAACTCATTTTCAATAAATTCTTCAGTAAAATATTTCTTTATGGCTTCTGATTTCTCTAAAGAAGATTGATTGCTGTTAACAATATCATTTATCTTATCTTTTAACCCATTACTATTTACGTAATGTTCATAAGTTTCAGAAGTAATAACAAATCCATTAGGGACCTTTAATCCTAAATTGTACATCTTACTTAAGTTGTACCCTTTCCCTCCAACTAAGTTAAAATCTCCTTCTTTAATTTCATTAAACCATTTCATCATATTTTACCCCTCCCCATTTTGTTCATTTCTAGCACTTTGAACATAAGTAAGAGCTGCCTCTTTTATTTTAATCTTGTGACTTGTAAACCCTAATGTTTGATTCAATAAGTTTTCAGTAAAATGCAATAAATTTTCAAAATTGTGTAATGTTTCAGATTGTTCTGCATAAATCACTTCTCTTGACTTGTTAAAAACCATCATAACTTCTCTCGTCCATAAACTAGCCAAAAACTCTGGGTACTTGATCTCAAATATCCCCTCTTCATTTCCCTTCCTAAATAGTTTTAAATAACAATCAGTGGTGACAAGTTCAAATTGCTCTGCTAATTTTCTTAAAATAACGTGGTTCCCACTAAAGGAAAACAAAATTTTCATTTTTGGCCATTCTTCAATTTGATCGATCTTATATTCGCTTATTTTCAAGAAGACAAGATTTAATAATTCAATTACTGTACGATCTTGATCTTGTAGAATTCGTTCATATTCCATTACCAAATCGTTTATATAATTCATAGTAGTCGCTTCAAGAATTTCATCTTTTGATTTGAAGTGGTGATAAAAACCACCTTTTGAACTCCCAGCCAATTCAATGATCTCAGAAACAGTTGTCTTTTCAACTCCTTTTTCAGCGAATAATTCATATGCGGTTTTAATAATTTTTTGTTTTAAATCCAACTTAAATTACCTCCTTAACAAACCGACCGTCGGTTTGTATTTAAATTTTACTCTGAGTTTGTAATTAAGTCAATGAAAAAAAGAAATTTTCCTAAACACAAACTAGGAAAATGATGTAAACTATAGTTAAAGATTAAATAAAGGGAGGAATTGACCAATGGCAGACTCTTTGAGCTTTGAGAATACGTTAGTATCTAATCTTGGGATTGAAATTATTGAAATTTCAGAAGAACGAATCGTTGGAACGATGCCTGTTGATGAGAGAACTCATCAACCATTTGGAATATTACACGGAGGTGCATCTGTCGCTTTAGCAGAAACGGTTGCAAGCATCGGTACATTTTTTTTAATTGATCAAGAAAATGAAAACGCGGTAGGTTTAGAAATTAACGCAAATCATATTAAAGCAGTAAGAAATGGGAAAGTAAAAGCAATTGGTACAACCTATCATCGTGGGAAAAAAACAATGGTATGGGATATAAAAATTGTGGATGAAGAAGATAATTTAGTTTGTATTTCAAGATGTACAATGGCTGTAATAAATAAAAAGAAATAATAGATATCATAAGGGAGAAACCATACATGCAATTGCAAGAAAATTTTGTTCGATTAGTACGATTATATTTTAAAAAGCATGGTGAAATCTGGTTACAAAAATTACCGAATATAATTAAAGATTGTGAACAAAAATGGTCTTTCGAAATTGAACAACCATATACTCTCTCTGTTAACTATGTTGCACCCGTTAAGTTTAATAACGGGAGTGAAGCAGTAATAAAAATTTGTATCCCAGGTGAAGGGTTTTTAAATGAATTAGAAGCTTTGAATTTATTTACAAAGAGCAGTCACTGCAGGATATCGTAAAAAAACATACAAACGGATTTGGACCTTTTTCACACATAGTATTAAAAAAAGCTTTGCGGTTATTTGTCAAACTCAATCAAACAATCAAACAACCTAAACTTCTTCATGGGGATTTCCATCATTACAATATACTTGCTAGTGATCATGAGAACTAGAAAATTATTGATCCTAAAGGGTTAATAGGTGAACTCGAATATGATTTAATACAATATTTGAACAATAATTTACCTCTTAATGAAGATAAATTAGAAATTATAGAAAAAAGGATAGACATATTTACTGAGGTACTGGGTTTAAATAAGAAACGTATTTTGTTATGGGGGTATTGTCATACTGTATTATCTACTTGTTGGTCTATAGAAGATGATGGTCAATATGACCAAACCTTTTATCAATGTGTGGGGGTTTATGAAACATGTTTTGAAAAAAATTATGGAATTGAGTTGAGGTTATGAAAAAGTTCGAAAGCAAACATAAAAAGAGTGAGTTGCTAATGTATGTAGCGACTCACTCTTTTTGTTGTATCTATTAATTTGTCTTGATAATGTAAACAAATGTCGATCTTTTTTTTGAATATTAAACTACAATGAATGGATCTATGTCGTTTATAAAACAAACTACTTAACAATGAATATTGTATCATCAGTTATTTCTAATATAATAATAGTGTAATCAACAATGTGTTAATTAATTAACAATATGTTTTATAACAAATGTTCACCTATAAGGAGGAATTGATTGTGACGCAAGAACGTACAGGAGTAGCAACATTTAAAGGTAGTCCTCTAACATTAATTGGACCTGAATTAAAAGTTGGAGATAGAGCACCTGATTTTAAAGTAAACAAAGATTTATTTACAGAGGTATCACTTTCAGAATACGCAGGTAAGGTTAAGTTGATTAGTGTTGTCCCTTCATTGGAAACAGGGGTATGTGATGCTCAAACACGCCGTTTTAATGAAGAAGCTGCACAATTAGGCGAAGATGTTGTTATTTTAACAATCAGTGCTGACACTCCATTATCACAAACTCGCTGGTGCGGAGTTGCTGGAGTTGATAAGGTAGTTACTTTATCTGATTATAAAACCAATGTATTTGGCGAAGCTTATGGGGTTTTAATTAAAGAAATAGGTTTGGATTTGCGTTCAATTTTTGTTATAGATGTTAATGATATTATTCAATATGCAGAATACTTAGTTGAAATTACCGATCATCCAAATTATCAAAATGCAATTGAAGCAGTAAAAAAATTAGTTTAAAAGAACCCGTATATAATGAAGATTTTAAATCAAGTAGCAAGAAAACAGGATAAACTCCTGTTTTTCTGCTCTTGAAATTATATAATTTTTAACTCAATAAAAATCACTATCAACAGACAAAATCTAGAAAAACAAATACAGGAGCTAGAAAGTTTATGGATGTGAACATATTATTCTTGAAAAAGAAAGTGGCGTAATCTTTGGACACCCTCTTTGTCGTTAAAGTTATTTTGTTAATTTTGACTGTTGCTTGCTAAGTTTCATTCTAATTGCGAATAACCCAGGAATAAGCATCGGTATCATCACAAACGTGAGAAGGAACAAACCGATAATTACCACAGTCGCAATTTGCGTTAAAGATAATACATTGGCTGGATACATGGCCGCAAATGTACCACATAAGATAAACGCAGCTGCGATCACAACTTTTCCAATCTGTTGTTTCGCCAACAGTAATGCATCCATCGGGTGATGATCTTTGTACTCTTTATATCGCATCATCACAAAGATGCTGTAATCAACTCCTAACGCAATAATCATAATAAATGAGAAGAACGGAATAGTCCAAGAGAGGCCGCTATAGCCAAGAATATTAATAACCAATAAATTGGTAATTGTAAGCGCCGTATAATAACCTAATATTAACGATGCAATAATAAATACCGGCAACCAAAATTCTCTTAAAATAACGATTAACACAATAAATATTCCAAATAACATCAATACCACCGTACGATTAAAGTCTGCTTTCACAATCGCATCGAGGTCATTATTCGTTGAAGAAATACCACCAATAGCAAAGATAGCATCCTTATTCTGGGATGTTTTCAGTTCTGCAGTTACTACTGTCTTAATCTCATCAATAATATTCATTGCTTCTATTGAGTAAGGGTCTACCGCCAATTCTACATTAAATTTAACCATCTTTCGATCATCTGACATGTATGCATTAAGAATCTGTTGATACTCACCTACTAACATCTCATCTGGCACATAAAAAGTAGCCGTTTCACTCTCACTTGTCACTTCGTCTAAGTAACTTATAGCATCCACTAAACCTGATGAAATTTCATCTAAGCCTTCTGTACTTTTAGAAAGTCCTTCCTCTAATTTCTTGATATTTTCGGACATATCAACGAGCCCGCTTTTTAAGCGTTTTTGCCCGTCATTGACTTGATTAATTCCTTTCTCTAATTCCACTATTCCTGCTAGTAGTTCTTCTTGACCTTGATTAATATCCGTCAAACCGCTAGAAAGCTTTGTTTGTATTTCCGACAAATACGCTGACATCTCCGCTTGTAGCGATTGCAAGTTACTTAACTCGTTTACCGCATTATAATAGCTACTCTTCGCACCATTGATTGCTGCTGTAAGTGCATTATTTAATTCAGTAATCTGCTGCGATGCAGCTTTTAGATTAGCAACGTCTTGATCTCCATGAAATTCAGGATATTTCTCAGATAGTTCTGTCACAGAATCAATGATTGTATCAAGGATTGTCTGTACACGCAACAACTGGGATTGGAGATCTTCTGCTTTCGCAATGACAGTACGGTACCTTTCTAATTCGGATTTCTTATCTAATGCAAGTTGATTGAAATCAGCCCATTTCTCATTTAATGCGTCTATTTCTTTTTTTATAGTTGCTTCAACTTTTGCCGTCTGTGTATTGAGCTGATCATTCGATTTGCGAACCTCCGTTTCCATTTGATTCAAACCAGCTGCGATTTCCTCTGTTCCATTGATTAGTGCATCAACTTGATCTGGGTCTGATGGTGAAATTTTTTCATTTACTTCCGATATCCCCTCGGATATTTGATCAATTCCCTCATTTGCATCCGATATTCCTGAACCAACGTCACCTACCTGTTCTTCCAAATATAAATCTTCATTTTTTTCACCCTTTGGTCTTGTTGGTCCATAAACTGTCTCAACACCATCAATTCGTGAAATCTTCTCCGTTAGTCCGTCTAACCAATCTAATTGCTCATTATTATCTAATTGTTGTTTCGCCTTTAACACAACCGTTGATGGTAACGCTTTACCTGGTGTAAACTTCTCTGATAATAACTTAAACCCTTGAACTGATTCGTAAGAGTCACTCACTTCGTCAATACTATTGTATGACACTTGATTAGTGTATGTTAGCAAAAATGGGACCGTTACAACAGCGACTATCAAAAGAGAGACAAAAGGTCGCGTTAGCGAGAATCTACCTAAGTACAGCCAAATTTTGCTTTCTCCATGTCCATGAGACTCTTTTACAGGCCAAAAGAGAAAACGACCGATTACCATCATAAAAAATGGCATTAACGTATATAGGGCGACAAGTAAGGTAGCGATTGCAACCGCAACCGCAACCGAAGATTGGAAAATTGAAAATTTCGCAAAACCTAAAATACTAAACCCTATAAAAACTGCCAACCCACTGTAAAATACAGTTTTTCCTGCGGTTTTAAAGGTTTGGACAATCGCATCTGGTATTTCTAATCCTCTACTTAGTTCCTCTTTAAAACGGCTTAAGAATAAAATATTGTAGTCCGTTCCAATTCCAAACAATACTAAGATCAAAAATGTTTGTGTTGTTGATGAAAAAGGAAAATTTAGTTTATCGACAAGATGAGCAATGATACTTAGTGAACAGGCGTATGTGATTCCAACTGTAAGTAAAGATATGACTGGTGTAACTGGTGAACGAAACACAAGGACTAAAACAATAACGATAAAGAGAACTGTAAATAATTCTGTTTTTTTCACACCTTTACCAGTCGTCAATAGCTGGTCTTCATTAATGAATTGGTTTCCAGTTAAGTATGTCTTCACTTCAATATCTTGAAGCTCAACTTCAAGCTCATCTCTCAGTTCACTGACTTTTCGTCCCGCCCTATCCATTGACAGAACGGCCATTACGGTTGTCATATCTTTAGAAACAAACTGGTCAGTTAATTCCTCATTGTTAAAATGAGTTGTTATCTGATTGATTCCTAGCTCATCTTTTTTTTCGTTAAGACCTTCAATTTCCGTTTTGATATTGGTCATCTGCGCTTCTGTAAGAGCTTCTGCCTCATTAAAAATGACAACAACATTTATACTCTGAACATCTTTTGGCTGACCCTCTAATTCATTGAGGAAATCAACCGCCACCAAAGATGAATAGTCTTCTGGAATTTTCGCCTGACCCTTTTCCCTGACTAAGGCATCCATATTCGGCATCGTTGAAACAAAAAGAAAAATTGCAATAATCCAGAAGATTGCGATGCCCCAGCGAAATTTAATGATAGACCTCATACTGCTCCCCCCTAAGTAGTTAATACATTCAAGTTTTCACGTAAAAATAAAACCACTATAAAAGAAAAAAAGAAAATAAAAATTAGCACTACTACCGGTGCTAATCTTATTATTACTTAATTATCCATTTCTATCCGAAAAATGAAAAGACTTCGTTCAAACTAAATAGAACAACGCTTTCATTGTTATGTACATAAGTATTAACGTCATCCAATACGTGAAGCTCCTCCTTGCGAACACAAAGAATCTAAACAACTACCGATGTTTCACAAGAATAGGTAATCTTATCTCCATTCCTAAATCTCCTAATCGCTGTGATCTTTTATCAAACAAGAATATCCGTTAGAGATATAATCCATGAAAATACATCCATCGTAAAATGGACTTTATGTTTCTCTTAAAGCAAGGAGTGATCTAGAAAAAACATTTAGAATAGAGGGGATGTAGAGTGGGCGGATGCTGAAACAAACTTTGCATCACACGCTTAAAATAAAAAAAATCCGTAAAACGGATTTTAACCATCATCAGAGGCATACAGTCAAAGTATTTTAGTACGGCAGGGATTTGTCTGCTATGCCAAATATGCATTTGGTCGTCCTTGCAAGGATCAAAAAATGTCTTCAAATGGAAAACAAACTATTACCACATCTCGACTTGTCAAAGATAAAAAGGGTTAAGTGCCGCCTACTGTCTCGTTAAAAATAGATATTGTAAGCACAGATGGATTCATTGAAATGTCCCATAGGGATGATCCCCTTTTTATGTCTTAGTTTACGTTATATCAGCATTTATCTGTGTAAACTGGTACCTAATGAATTATTTTTCATATATTGATACTACCTTTTTATGAATTGAATTGTAATCTTTTGGATACGATTTTATGTTATTTTCAAAAGTGTTTTTGAAATTACGGTTTAGAGGTAAGGGGAGATAATATGGAAAGTGTTACAATAAGCCTTTGTATGATAGTGCGGAATGAAGAGGAAGTCCTTGGTCGATGTTTATCTTCTGTCACTGACTTCATAGATGAAATCATTATAGTGGATACAGGTTCAACGGATCGGACGAAAGAGGTAGCAAGAAAATATACGGACAAGATCTTTGATTTTGAGTGGGTAGATGATTTTTCTAAAGCGAGAAACTTCTCTTTTTCAAAAGCAACAAAAGACTATATTATGTGGTTGGATGCGGATGATATTGTTCCAGAAGAAAGTCGGTTACAAATATTGGAACTTAAGAGGAGTCAGATCCTTGCTCACAATATGGAGTGCATTATGATGGATTATCAATATAGATTTGATGCTCAGGGTATATTAATCTCTACGCTTCTCAGGGAGCGTATAATAAAAAGAAAATGCAATTTCAAATGGATCGGGTTAGTCCATGAGATACTTGATGTTTCAGGAAAGGCATTTATAACGAATATTAAAATTAAGCATTTGAAGAAGAAAACGCACTCAGATCAGTATATAAAAATTTTTGAAAAAGCGGTTGAGCAAGGAAAGAAGTTAAGTTTAAGAGATAAGCTCCACTATGGGAATGAATGCTTCAAACATAAACAATATCAAAAGGCAGTGGATTTATATGAAGAAATTTCAAATGAAAAATCCTTAAATCATAATCAAAGAATTTATGCGTATTTAAAACTTGCCGATTGCCATATTCAGTATAATGAATTTGACCATGCGATTGCAAATTGCCTGAAAACTTTTGAGTTAGACCCACCTAGAGGAGAAGCCTGTTGCAAGCTAGGCCATATTTATGCACTAAATCAACAGATTCATAAAGCGATAGGTTGGTATAAAACAGCTTCTCATATTGATATTCCAGTGAATAGTGCATATATAAAAACTCCTTGTTATACATGGCTCCCGCATGTACATTTATGTACTTGCTACATGTCATTAGGCCTTTATGCAGAAGCCAAACAGCATAATGATATTGCGTCAAAATATATTCCCGACAGTTCTTACGTGAAGGATAATGAGAGGCTATTGATGGAATTGGCATCACATCCTGTCATTAAGCCCTTAAGTAAGGGGTAATCGTCTTTTGCTTCAAGGGATGCAAAAACCTGAATGTCAGACATTAAGAAATGTCTAGCATTCAGGTTACATGTCTTTAGGGAATATTTTTATATCAAGTTTTTTCTATTCATTAATGTGGTTATACCGGTAAATAATTATACAGGATTCACCCTTCCAATATGACAAGTTGAGATTGCAATATGAGTAAGACTACTCATACTGGGTGAAGGATTTTCTATAGTCACAATACCTTCTCCCACTTTTTCAATGATTCCAGTCTCAAAAAAAAGGGATCCGTCCCCGTCATATTCAATCTCCACCGTCTTTTTAATTAATGATTTTAATTTATTTGTAGTAGGATCTTCACAGCAGCTACACTCCCCTTTGTTATCTAATTGGATTGGTTTTAATGTTAGGTTAAAATCACCACCTTGAACTCCAACTGCAGTGACATTACATATTGGATACGATCCTCTACTTGTTTCTACTATAAAATTGTCAGCAGAATCGATTGTTGTAATAGATGAGGTGTCGACATCAGAAAAAGCAGTGGTGGTAATTGCCACATCATTACGGCCCACTAATTGTTGCATAACAGATTGCATTGGACATACACAACAATCACAGATCGTTCTATCGAATTTACCCATGTGCTCTCACCTCCGGTCTACATCAATTCTTGTTATATTATGTTATAAGCACTCCCCTAGATTGTGCGAATGCCTAGAAGAATGTGAATTTCATATAAAATCCGCATTTGTCTGTGTCAACACGTGGTGTAATGTAATAAGATGAAAGTAAGCATTCACAGATGTTTCTATTAAAAACACTCATGGTATCTTGAAAAAATAAGAGTTTCTTCCCTTAATAGAGAAGAAACTCTTATTTTATATGCATCATCTATCATACACGTTCATTCCCCATATTATTTTGGTAGTTCGTTTACTTCATACGCCACTCGTATTCCCGATTCAATTGCTCCCTGGATCCAACCATGTGTAATGGAAGTATGTTCTCCTGCAAAGTGTACTCTTCCTTGAGGTATAGTTAAGTAAGGATATAGCTCTATTTTCTGTCCAGGACTATAAGCCGAAAATGCTCCCGCTGAATATGAATTCTGACTCCAGCTAAAGGAAGCACCTGTTACGAATTCTCTATATACCTGATCCCCATAAATTTCTGCTAAATTCATTAAAGCATATTGAACGCGTTCTCCTTCATCGAGACTATCCCACATTAAAGCATCATCTTCCCACGTATAACTTGCTAAAACTATGGCGTGTCCTTTTGTTCCAAGTCCATGACTTGGAAAATATGTAAAACGTATAGGCAAATCTGTTACGGTTTTACCACCAAATTGACCTTCTTTTTCCCAAAACCTGCTTTTAAATTCGATTGCTATCTTTGTTGAGGTCATATAGTTGAGTTCACGTATGGCTTTTCTTTTATGATAGGAGAAAGAATCGTATGGTTCAATTTTTACAAATCGTAATGTTGAAAATGGTATAGTCACTATAGCAAGATCTCCAGTTATATTGAAAGACTTTGAGTTTTTCTGATTAATGGACTGGATATTTACATTGTTATTTAAGTTTTCTATTTTTATTATTTTATGATTAAATTTTATATTTTCATTTAGTTGTGGTAGAAATGCCATTGGTAATCGGTCCATACCTCCCGATATCTCATAATAACAAGTGGTTGATTTGAAAAACTCCATTTGTCGTAATACCTCATTTAAAGATACCCCCAAAAATGCTTCCATATTCAGAAGTGTACCAATCATATCAACAACACTCTCTGAATAAATCGAATTTAAGAGAAACCTAAACGAGAGTTTTCTATTGTTTTTTTCTACTATAGCCCAATTTTTTTCTGGATCTTGTTTGATGAAATCAAAGTAAGGTTGAAGTGCTAAAAGCATTAGATATTCAGCTGTCTTATCTCTTTCATTTGGATTCACTGGATAATTTAAAATTCTTGGATTACGTTCAAACATACCACGACGTGTTTTGACGCCATTTGCGTAAATGATATCCATAGGAGTTTGATAAATAAATAAATTCATAGGCAATTCAAACTTTTTAACATATTCTAAGGATAGGTAGTGGAAATTAGGAATACGCATTGCTCCCGCATTGAAAAATAACCCGTTACTAAAAGGAGAGCGCAAAGTATTAACACGTCCTCCCACTCTATTATTCGCTTCCAGAATGGTGACTTTATGCCCAGCTTCCTTTAATAAAGATGCTGCGACGAGACCAGCTAATCCAGCTCCAACAACAATAATATGTTTTGGAGATTGTGATTTTTCAATCCCTTTTCTAATGATATTAAGCATTTGTTGTTGATTCAGTAAATGAAAACTCACGTTAAGCATCCTCCGTTTCTTCACCTACAATAAGGTTTATTTATGAATTGGATGCAGTTATACCTCGAAATTAAAAGCCACTACATATTGCTAATATTATGCAAAATAAATATGCATGATGTTTCGGAATAAACTTTTTTTGACAAAAAAAAACGATTCTCCTTTCACAAGAAAAATCGTCCACATGATACCTATATCGAATTGTAGAATAATCTTTATACCGTTTGTAGATCTTTAATCAACACTTCTTTGTCCCTTGGATCTTGTATATTTTCTCCAGCTTCATTTGCTAATTTAAGATATTTGTTAGTTTTTTCAATATCATTTGTTACTTTATATGCTCGGGCAAGTGCTTCATAGGCAAAAGCCAGGTCCCAATCACCGATTTGATTTTCTAAGCAAATATCTAAACATCTTTGTGCATGATAAATCGCTCTTTCAGACTTTTTTAGTACGGAATAAACTCTAGAAATTTGCCACTCACCTCGTGCTAAATTCTCTTCTTTACCGATAATTCCCCAATGATATCTTGATGCGTGTGCAGCATGTATCATAGTATCGTCTTCCATCGTATTTCGAGAATCTTTTTGTAACAGATCCCATACTTGATTAAATAAATTGACAGCGCATTTCTTATGAAATTCCTCCATTGTATATTGTTGGTCTTTTTCACTCATATCATCGACTCCTTAACTTAACCTATTGTCATATTATAACATTTAATAGATGATTCTAAATTGCTCTATTATTAATACCCATAAATTTTTAATAATGGTTTCATGTAATAACGATAACAATCATTATAAAACTTGAAAACTTGAAAATCCCCATCTTGAGCTAATTCAATGTATTCTTCAAAATCACCTTCTGTATAACTAGATATCGTTGATCGCCAAAATTGTATGTTTAAACGATTAGTTTTTAAAACTGCGATTTTAAATTCCCACTTTCCATTAAATCGATCAAAAAGTTGAATCGCTTCATTTTTAGTTATTACTAAATCATCAAAAAGGGAATTGCTAAAATAATCATGGTATTCATAGATGGATTCACTATCAGAATGTGGTGTGAATTGAACGATGGTCCCTTTCATTCTCTGCTCATCGAAAATCAGTATTTGTTTTATCATAAATTCCTTTTCGTTTTCGATTGATTTGACTTCAATATTCATCATTTCACCCGTATTTGTAAGTATTGTCGTAACATGGAATTAGTCATTCTTCTGTGAAAATTCACTCTAAGTTAAGGTTCTTTAATCGCTCTTCAGTTGTATATCTAGTAAAATTGAATGATTGCCAAGACATTTCATTCTCAATTAATTCATTTTTACGTATTTGCAGTTGTTCTTTTATTTCGTATTCTATATCTTTAGGATTTGTTTCATATAAATCAATTAGTTCGATGATCCCAGGATCTGACTGACTCAAATAATGCACATCAATAACCCCTGTTTCCTCATATCTTTTCATATTTTCATTCACAATGAATTGATCTACATTCATGACATTCAAAAACGTGTAATAAATTAATGCAGATATAAAATAAAAATGTCGGATCGTTAATCTGTCAATCCATACCTTAACTAAAGTATAGGCAAAAACGATTCCGAGAAAGACCGTAAATGAATGTGGCAAAACTCTGTAAAATGTATATCCGTAAAATTCTTCGTATAAATTTAAACGAAGAAAGGCTGAAACAAGCATGATACCACTTGCAGTGATGAGTATCGATAACAAAATTTGTATTAACCGTTTCATCCTTCTAGAGTCAACCTTCGTAAATGTTAATACTCCGCTTAACACTGATAAATTGATCAAAGATACAAGCAGCAATTCAAAAAATCCACGACGAGCATATTCCGCATAGGTATAACCAGAATGAAGAGTGTCACTAAAGAAATATTGAAACTGTACAGACACAAATAATACATACACAACATCCAATAGAATCAAAATTGTAGCAATGATAATACCATCTAGTGTAACTAATTTCTTCTCAACTACATTAGAAGCAACAACAGTGTTAGATTTTCTTAAACTTCCAATAAAACCAAATACGGCTAAAGTATATACGATAATGATGATGGTTCTAACAATCCATTCGGCCAACGGTACATCAATCATCATATTAGGCAAGCTACTCATTAAACTACTAAATCTTTGATCTGCCGATGAAAGTAAGCCGATGACGATGACTAACACAGGGAATGATATCATAAGCCCCAGACTTATTTTTTTAAACATCTGAACATGACCTTCATCCATCTTTGTTAACATTGAAGTTTTACCTAATTTAAAAAACTGTCCAAGGAATGAAAAAGAATCAGAAATACTTTTAAAAATGAGCGAAAGAAACCTCAATTGATACCATTGTATTTTACTTTGATTTGAAATGAGTACAATATGAATAATAATCAAGCAAGGAATGATAAACGCATTCATTACGTAAAAAAATGGATTTGAATATAATAAATAACTTAATGCTAATAACCAAATGCATATTAAAAGTAAAAATCCCAATCGATGATTTGATAAAGGGAATTTGCGAAACCGCCAATAATATAACCAATAGAAAGCAACAACAAAAATGATGTACGATACCCCTACTGTTCCATGAAAAAAACTTTGTTCAAATAATACAGCTAAAAGCAGACATGCAGCTAGTAATTTTAAATCTGACTTTTGCAATTGTGAACTCATCATACATTCCCTCCAACTTATAAGAAAATTAAAGTATATAGAATTTCTATGTAGCAATTCAAAAAAATTACACCGACTTCTTTTTCCCCCAACAAAATCCTAAATAACTTATGGGATAGAGGAAAATCGTAGATGTGATACAAAGTAAAATAAATGATTCAGTCAGTAAAGGATAAAACCATTCATGAGGTATAATTTGAAATAAGACGAATATCAAAAGGGAAAGATTAGGAATAATGGCAATGGTGAACGTTTTCTTTAATAGTTTTTTCCCATTTGCACCGAAACTCTTACCAATCTCATATCCTAACAATGCCCAGAAGAACATATATAAAGTCATTAATAAAGATGGAATTGAAGTTAAATACCGCCAAACTTCGGTAAGCCACTGCAAGCCAAGTGTGAAATGTAATACAGTTAATAATCCTCCTATGAAAAAGAACAATAAGTTAACAAACAAAAAATAGATAAGTGTTCGATTATGAGAGACAGCTAATTCTTCTCGCCAAATTCTAGCCACTCCTTTAGGTGTTCCTAATCGGTCTGTAATGTAAAACATCCATTCTTGTTCTGTTTGAATCTCAATATTACAATCATTTGCTAACTCCGAAATATGTTGTTCATAATCAAGAAGAATTTCATCTTTTTCAGCGTGTTTCTTTAGCTCATTCCCCAATTCTTCTAAGTACTGCTTTTTCACTTTATGATAAGTCATGTTTTGTCTCACTTAATACTTTATTCATTACACTTACAAATTTTTCCCATTCTGAAGTTTTCGTAAGCAGCATTTCTTTACCTTCTTCAGTTATTCTATAATATTTACGGGCGGGTCCTTTTTTTTGTTCCTGCCAATAACATTCGATGTATGTTTGCTTCTCTAGTTTATGTAAAGCAGGATATAAAGTCCCTTCTTTTACTTGAAGAAGCTGCTCACTCCGACGTCCAAATTCTTTAGCCAGTTCATAACCGTACATATCTCTCTCGTTTAACAGCTGTAAAACAACTAATGAGGTACTCCCCTTTACTAATTCTCTATTGAACATTTTATCACCTACCTAGAAAACTTATGTATATAGATTATCATAGCATTATATTGCAAAAATATGCAAATAAAATTTCAAATTGCTTTAACAAAAAAACACAACTAGCTAAAGTTGTGAGTTGATCATGTGATTTCCCCTAATTTATTAGCGTACTTTTTTTCATGTTTAAACTTAGGTGTCAGGTCATATTTTCTACCATATGCACGTCCATATCGAACAACTTTCTCAATAGTACTCTTATCCCTAAAAAATATACGTGGATCAGGTTTTGTATTTACCTCTAATATCCATGGGTGCATTTGATCATCTAGTCCGATATCCACTCCAATTTCTTTTAAATTAGGATTATATTTTTGCAATTGCTTTGCTATCTCCAAACTCATTTGATGTAATGAATCTAAAAATTGATCTTGCTCTGTTTTATCTTCATAAAAATGGTTTAACATCTTTTTAAAATCAACGGTGATACCCCCACTACTTACATTTGTAACTATTTTTTTTGTTGGACCTATTCTTGCAGCAGAACCCGTCACTTCCCATTGGTTCTTTAAATTTTCCTGCACCATAATGCGAAGGTCCATCAATTTATTTTGATATTTAAGTAAAGAAATTCCCTTTTGAATGATATAATCTCTACTCTTCATTTGTTTCTGCAATGATTTGTATAATCCACCAAAGGTTTTAAATCGTTTTACGCTGGTGGTATTTTGGAGCTTGAATCTTATTCCATTTCTATTTGACAATTTATTTATTTTCATAACCCCCACTCCTCCGCCACCTTTGACTGGTTTAACATACACCATCTTATGTCTCTTTAGCATCCTTTGGAGTTTTTGAGAGTTTAACCTTTCAGTCTCAGGAACAAATTTTCTTAAAGTACGATTTTGTAATAGTACAACAGTCTTCTCCCATTTACTAGCTATAACTCTATCAATTGAGATCGTAATCACCTCCAACTACATATACTGTATTTTATGCAGGTGATCAAAAATGGTATGGACTGCTTAACATGGTAAAGCGTCTATTTTTTGAATGTTTTCACTGAGAATCCAATGATTTTACATCATTCAGAGTTCATATTTCAACCGATATACTTGTAAGATAATGTTCTAACAAATCTAAAAAAGTATCAATATCCTTGTAAGTAATAGCGCCGATATTTGCTATTCTAAACGTATTGAATTCATCCAATTTTCCAGGATAAATCATTATATTATGTTTGTAGAAATATTGATGCATATTGGGGAAGTTATATTGAGAAATGTCTGGTTCTATGATTGCAGTAATGATTTTGGAGTGGTGAGCTTCTGGTACTAAGTATGATAATCCTAAACGGTATGTTCCACTAATTAACCTCTCCCATGAACGAGTATACCTAATATATCGTTCAGTAATACCCTCTTCTTGTAATTCTATAATAGCTTGTTTTAGTGCATACATCGTTTGAACAGGTGGTGTAAATCGCATTTGTTTGTTTTTGGAAAAATATTTGTATTGCTCATACAAATTCAAATAATAACTCCTAATATCTGCATTCTCTAACTGTTCTAATTTGCTTACTTTTGCAATAACAAACGAAATGCCAGCCATTCCCTGAAGATTTTTGTTGGAGCTTGCTGCCAAATATGATATGTTCATTTCATTCATCTGAATTGGAATTGCAGCATAAGAACTCATAGCGTCAACAATAAGATCAATTTCATGTTTAACACAAATCTCTCCAATCAATTTCACATTATTTAACAAACCTGTTGTTGTTTCATGATGCACTACAGCAAGATGAGTAATTTTTCTTGTACAAGTTTGAATCGTTTGTTCTAAAAGGTTTAAGTCTATCGCATGATAGGGAACACTTTTAAACTCTACAACATTCAATTTATAAGTATTAGCAATCTTAACCATCCGTTCACCATATGCACCATTATTGATAATGAGTAGAGAATCATCCTGAGACACACATGAACATAAAATGGATTCCACTGCTGAGGTACCAGATCCACTAAATAAAACGGTAACATAGTCAGTAGGATCAGCAACAAATTGAGTTAGATCTGTGGAGACAGAATTCATAAGTTGACCAAATTCAACTTCACGAGGACAAATATCTGGCACGACTTGCGCCCATTTGACACTATCTGTAGTTGTTGCCGGACCTGGATTTAATAAAATATTTCGCTTAATACTATTCATTTATGATTCACCCTTTATTTACTAAAAAATTGCATTAATCTCTTTTTAACCTCATAAGGTTTAATCGAAGGACGACCTAACTTACTTTTAGATTCTTTGGAAATTTCCAAATATAGAAAAGTTAATCCTTTGTTTTCTTTCCACTTATTTATTTCATTCACTAGTTCATTTAAGTTGTGTATATATATTGAATTTACATATCCACATGAAGCAGCTATATTAATAAAATCAATATTATGAGATACTGTACTTTGCGCGCCAGTAGATTCATAAGCATGGTTATCTAATAATATATGAAGCATATTCTTCGGGTGATTGTAACCGTTCGTAGCTAAACATCCCATTCTCATAAGTAACGAACCATCACCATCAAGGACAACTACATTGTTATCAGGTCTAGACAAAGCTACACCTAATCCTATTGAGCTAACACATCCCATTGAGCCAACCATATATAAATTATTTTCTGCATCCTCGATTTCATATAATTCTCTACCGGTTTTTCCTGTTGTAGCAATCTGAATAGTTTGATGATCTTTCAGTTCATTAATCACTTTCAAAGCCTCGAACCTAGAAGGAATCTGATTCATTGAATGATAGTTCATTGTATGATGATTTACATGAGTAACTAAATGCTCTTTTTTTAATTTTTCTTCAGTAAAAGTACCTTTTCTCACAACGAAGAAAAAACAACGATTATTGTCCAAATGCTTATTTGCAAGGTATAATTGCTGTATCGCTTCATCTAAATTTGAGGACAAATATTGCCATTCGACCTGCATTAAATCAAGCATCTTTGTTGTTATCTGACCCATCAATTCATGCTGTGGCTCATCTGATATCCCTTCCTCCCCTCGTAAACTCACGAAACCAAGAAAAGGGATTCGAAATGGAAATATCAGAGAGGTTAATGGAGATACGGCGTTTGTTAATCCAGAATTTTGCATAAGAACAACAGGTTTAATACCTCCTATTGAAATTCCTGATGCTATCGCTACTGCTTCACCTTCATTTGTTGCAGTAATATATTCACATTCATTCGCTGCAAAATTAATTAAACTTTTTAGGAAAGAACATGGAACTCCTATATATTTTAAAAATTTCAATTTTTTTAATTCATCACCAAACATTTTTGTTTCAATCAAACACTCTCACCTTACCTTCTGCAACTAAATAAGTTATGAAGAAATGCCCGTACTATAATTAGTAGGGCACTATGATCTCAACATTAACTTCTTGCATATCTCTTAATTCTCCGATACATTCTTTTATCCTCAAGCATCTTAAAATGTGAGGTGAATGGTTTTAAGTTTGCTTCAAGAATCCATACATGACCCTCCTGATCCAAAGCTATATCTAACCCAAATATACGATTTTTCTTATAATATTTAACTAAGTGGTGAGCTGTAGTTAAAGCAACTCTATCAATTTTCCTTAGTAGTGATTTATATGATAGATTTTTAATTGTAGACATCTGAATAGCTGAACTGGCTGGTAAAACTTGCCCTTTACTCCTTGTTATGTTGGAGACTATAAATCCTTCCCCAGCAACCTTTGCTACCTTTCCTGTAACCACCCATTTATTAGAGCCTTTCTTCCTTTGAGTTATAACTCTTAAGTCAAAAGGACATTGATTGATTGTAGGTCTGAAGATACTTTGCTGAATAATATAATTATCGATTTTATCTTTCAAATACTTATAAGTTTTTTCTTTCCCCTTTTTTGTAACAATGTTATCTTCACTATGAATTTTATATTGATTATTTCCCTCTGTAGACACTAATATAACTCCACGTCCTCTACTCCCTTTGGAAGGTTTTAATATCACATGCTCATATTTATCGAGTAACAGCCATAAATCTCCTTTATCCATCAAGTATGTTTCAGGTACGTACGGAATCAAGGCTTCATTATTCATCATATACTGATATTTCGCCCATTTGTGTTTGCTTATATTCCCCAGCGTAAACACCTCCTTTTTTTCAAAAGTTAATTTCAAATAAATTACTGTCTGTAATTTTTTTCAGTTGTATTTTTTCTAGGGAGATATTTACGTTCTGCTAAATGAAGCTCATTAGAATTTTGCAGCCTAAAGACCTCTTCAAGGGCAGCTACCAGGTTTTCAGCGCGAAATATACTTTCATCACGATAGATCATTCCTGAAATATTTTTTATTGCATCAATGGAGGCTCTTAAATTGTGATTCGCCCAAATCACTAAATTAGCACCCACATCCTTAAACAGTTCAGTTGGTGTAGTATAATATTTCGTAGGTACAAGTACAATTGGACTTCTTCCCGACCATTCTTTCATAAACGATTCGATCTCTGTAAAATCTGACTTTTTGCTGTGAATGAGTATAGCATCCGCTCCTGCTTCTCGATATGCTTCTGCACGTTTCAGAGCTTCATCTAAGCCCCAACCTGTTATAAAAGCTTCCACTCTGGCTACTACAATGAAATCATCATCTGTTTGAGCATCTTTCATTGCTTTAATTTTGCCTGAAAATTCATCAATGTCTGCAAGCGGTTGAGTAGCAGCATTAATGAATGAATTCGTTTTAGGAAAAAGTTTATCTTCTATACATACTCCTGCAATGTGACGCTGTTCTAATTTTTTAACGAGCCGTCTTGCATTATTAAAATTACCGAAACCTGTATCTCCATCAAATAGGATTGGAATGTTCGTAGCATCACTCATAAACTCTAAAATTTCCAACACTTGGGTCCAAGAAGCCTCATTATTGTCTCTAACTCCCATCGAAGCTGAGATCGATAATCCACTTGCCCATATTCCTTTAAACCCTGTTTCTTGTACAATGGCTGCTGATAAACCGTTATGCGCTTCCATAATAAAATCCAGCTCTTCTGAAGTGAGGATTTGTTTTAATTGTTCTGTTTTTTTCATAAAGTTCCCCTCTCACTCAAATTACAAATTTTATGTTGGTTTTTAAAAGATGTTCTATTATCATATGCAGCCTTTTATTTTTGGGGAATGGCATTTTATCTGCGAATGATGCAGAAGATCAAAAATAAAAGATCCTCAGCATTTACGAAATCATTTGCTGGGATCTTCTTAATGCTCTATTGGAGGAATTTGCGTGGGTAAATTTTTAGACACATGAATTTCTAAATTCTCATTCACAGAAGCAAAGAATACCTCTTCTTTTCTTTCACTTTGATTAAGAAGCTGGGTCTCTAACCACTTCATGTCTTTTTGAATATAAGATAATACTTTTTCAGAAACGACTCCATCTAAAATAATGGGATAAGAAAATTTTTCATGTTTTAAATCTAGATTAAGATTCTCAACAGTGACGGCTGATTTCATTGGTTTCTTGTAAACAGATAACTTACCACTTGGTTCTAATATTGCCATCTCAACATCTTCAATATTAAATATATCTTTTTCCCGTAACATTTGAAGAATATTATCAATAGAATAACGTTCTTTTTTCAAATTATCTTTTAATAAATTTCCATTATGAATGACTACAGTAGGTTCAAAAGTAACCCATTTACCAAATGTCCTACTTTTTATCATTATGGTACTTACTATACGCTGCAGTAAACCAATTAATATTATTGCCAAAACTGTTGGTAAATGCTCTATATTAGGATCTCCAATATCTGCTCCGACTACAGCACCTATCGCAATTACAATGACAAAATCAAACACAGGAATCTCGCCTACAGACCTCTTTCCCATATAAAGTGCCATGATTAAAAGGAGGGGAAAAATTGTGACAACACGTAATGAAACAATTAAAAAATCCTTAAGATAATCCAATCTCTTTACCTGCCTTAGTTTAATCTCAGAAAATAACTAAAGATGATAAAGTATATTATTTCCAAGTCTGAAGGTCATTAAGCACTTTAATCACTATGGTCAGAAAGAATTAGAAAGTCATGTTTACCCACTACAACAAATACAAGTAATTTTTGACAGTTATAATACATCTAAAATATCATCAAATCTATCAATTTTATAATCATATTGTTCAACATTTCCAAATCCATAAGAGGCATACATGAAAGGAATTCCTGCAATTTTTGCTGCATTTATATCTCCAACAATATCACCAACATAAATGGGGCTTTTCAAGCACTTATTATGATTCGACATGACATAACTCTATAAATTAAAGGTCGCAGTTAATGGATAGTGGTCTGAGTATCCATTCGAATCACCCACAAATGCATCCGTTACATTTGTTCCAGATAATGTGATGATCCAATCGATACTAGCACCTCTTTCAGTTGTAGAAGGTCTATTTACATTTGGATTCGTAATATCCCAAGTATCATCTAAATTTACTGGGTTGGATATTCCATTAATCGGTACTTGATTTAATAAATAACGCATGACACTCGTGTTAATTCTCGCATTAAAATCACCAACCGCTATAGCAGTGCAATTGGATGAACCTGATTGATGTAGGTCAATTAGCTGTGCTAATTGAATCGCGTGGTTTTCCTTAGTTGACTCTGGAGTAAAGCAAATATGATTATTATAAAAATAAAATTCTTCCTCTGTTTCATTGTCAAAAAGAAGTAACCATGTGATATAACGATCAAAACCACCACATATTGATCCAAGCACAGTACCTTGATCTAAGATCATAAAACGATTATTTTTTAGTAAAATAGGGTTGTCATAATTACCTGAAATGTTAAATTCAATTAGTTCATAATCGTTAGATAATGCTGTTTCTAGGTAGGCTCTTTGTGTATCTAAAGCTTCTTGAAGTCCTACAATATCTGCATCCAAATCTAAAATGATATCTACAATTCCACTTCTTCTATCGCGCCAAGTTCTTCGATCAGCCAAAATGTTGAAGCTCATCGCTTTCATTATATGACACCTCCTCTCTAAAAGGATTATTATATAATATGCTTTTTGAGAGGAAGTGCTTGTGTTAACGACATGGAATGTTCGTCCATTTTAAAACTATATTTTTATTGATTAGCATAATATGGAAATAAGTTCAGTTGGATCATATAACAAAAAAGCACTATTCCAACGGAATAGTACTCTAATTTTTTACATCAACCTATTCAATAACAGCACGATAACCTTCAGCAGTAAGTAACTTGCTCAATGCTTCTTTCACATCGCCTTCAACTTCCACTTCAACTAACCAGCCACTATCATATGGTTCTGCGTTCACTTTTTCTGGTTCACCTTCTAAGACATCATTAATTTTTGTTACTTTTCCAGATACGGGATAATAAATTTCGGACACCGTTTTTACTGACTCAATAGTACCCATTACATCACCTTCAGAAAAACTGTCTCCAACTTCCGGAAACTCTACAAATACAATGTCTCCCAACTGTTCTTGTGCATAATCAGTAATTCCAATACGCACAATTTGTCCTTCTACTGATAAAGTCCATTCGTGGTCTTCACTATACGCTAAATTCTCTCTTAATTCACTCATCTTCAACGCCTCACTTCAATCATTATTATTGTTAAAATATGTGAGTTCTATTCTAAGTCGGTAGTTAGTTCATTGGTCAATCCATTGTACTGACTTTAAAATCGAACTTTCATGGTTAAAAACTGAATTATGTATGGTTATGATACACATCAGACAGTTTTATCTGTCATCATCCGCATCAAAGTTTGCTGTCTAACACAGCATAAAACAGTATGTAAGGCTATGTCAATATTCAGATTAAAAAAATAGTTTGAAAAATTATTATTGACACCTTTCACTATAGAAGAATATAATTTTGATATACATGTCAGGAACAACAACATAATATGCGGATGATGGTAGCGGGAGAGATTACCATAGTATTGCAGGTAACGCCGAAGGAGTAAGCCTTCACAGGTGAATCTCTCAGGCAAAAGGACCTTTACTTGACGCACCTCTGGAGAGAATCCTGTTTCTTAAAGGATCACCCAAGGGGAAACTTATGCAAAACTATTTTTTAATCTTTTACATATTTTTGTGTAAGACAACTCTCAGGTACAAAGGACAGAGCATGGGGATAATAACTATGAACGCTTCAATATTTGGGCTAACATAGGTACATTCTTATGTCTGTCTTTTTTTGTGTTTTCAATCTTATAGAAGAGGTGAAGAAATGAGTGAATTAAAAAGAACCCCTTTGTTTAACTTATATGAAAAGTACCCATCTGCACGTTGCATTGATTTCGGAGGTTGGGAATTACCTGTTCAATTTTTCGGGATTCAAAAAGAACATGAAGCTGTCCGAAACCAAGCAGGACTCTTTGATGTTTCTCATATGGGTGAATTTATCGTAACCGGTAAGGATGCTGAGCATTTTATTCAACATATGACAACAAATGATATAACAAAGTTGAATTTGAACCAAGCACAATACACATTAATGTGTTATCCCGATGGCGGAGTGGTTGATGATTTATTAGTTTATAAAATCAGCGAAAACGAATTCATGTTAGTTGTTAATGCTTCAAACATAGACAAAGATTTAGAGTGGTTACAAAAACACATCACAGGCGATGTTATCATTGAAAATAAATCAGATCAAACGGCATTATTAGCACTTCAAGGACCTAATGCTGAAAAAATCTTATCTCGTGTTACTGACAATGACATTCGTTCACTGTCCCCCTTTCACTTCATTCATCAAGCGACAGTATGTGGCGTAGAGGTACTACTTTCTCGAACTGGGTATACTGGTGAAGATGGTTTTGAAATTTATTGCTCATCAGAAGATGCACCTATAGTATGGGAAGGTTTATTAAATACGAGTGAACCTGAAGAACTTACTCCTGTTGGATTAGGTGCTCGTGATACCCTCCGTTTTGAAGCAAGACTTCCACTTTATGGCCAAGAACTATCTAAAGACATCACACCATTAGAAGCAAGTGTCGGCTTCTTCGTTAAATTAGATAAAGGTGATTTCATAGGAAGAGATGCATTGGCAGAACAAAAACAACAAGGTCTAACAAGGAAATTAGTAGGCATTGAAATGATAGATAGAGGAATTCCTCGTTATGGATATTCCGTATTTGTTGGTGATGACAACATCGGAAAAGTAACTACAGGTACACAATCTCCAACTTTAAAAAGGAATCTTGGTTTAGCTATCTTAGATATCGATTACACAAAATTAGATACTGAAATTTGGGTTGAAATTCGTGGTAAAAAATTAAAGGCCAAAGTAATTAAAGCCCCATTTTATAAAAGACCAAAAGTGACGAAAGAAGGAGAATAACTTATGAAAAAGCATCGATATATACCGATGACAGAACAAGATCAAAGTGACATGCTCGCTACGATCGGTGCAAATTCCGTCGAAGAATTATTTTCAGATATCCCTGAATCGATTCAATATAAAGGGACTATGCCAATGTCTGGAGCGTTAAGTGAGCCAGAATTATTAAAACATATGAGTGAATTAGCTGAGAAAAATGCGGACTTTGAACAATATCCTAGTTTTTTAGGTGCTGGTATTTATGACCATCATATTCCAGTTGTAATCAACCATATGATCTCTCGTTCTGAATTTTACACGGCGTATACACCTTATCAACCTGAAATTAGTCAGGGGGAATTACAGGCCATTTTTGAATTCCAATCCTATATTTGTGAATTAACGGATATGAAAGTTGCAAACGCTAGTATGTACGATGGTTCCACAGCATTAGCTGAAGCGGCAGCCTTAGCAAGTGGAGCTACAAGACGCAAACGTATTGTCGTTTCCAAAACAGTTCATCCTGAAGCTCGTGAAATATTACAGACAACTGCACATGGTTTAGGGCTTGAAGTCGTAGAAGTTGGATTTACGAATGGCGTAACAAATGTTGATGAACTTAAAACATCAATTAATGAAGATACTGCTGCTGTTTTGATTCAATCTCCAAACTTTTTTGGTTGTATTGAAGATGTTAGAAGCATTGAACCTTTTGTTCATGAGAAAAAAGCATTACTTGCACTTAGTGTGAACCCAATATCCCTTGGGTTGTTAGAATCTCCTGGTAAACTTGGTGCAGATATTGTAGTTGGTGATGCACAACCACTGGGAATCCCTGCAGCACTTGGTGGTCCAACATGTGGATTTTTTGCAGTAACTGAGAAGCTAATGCGACGTATACCAGGTAGAATTGTTGGCCAAACAACAGATATAGATGGGAAACGAGGATTTGTATTAACTTTACAAGCACGTGAACAGCATATTCGTCGTGAAAAAGCGACATCTAATATATGTTCAAACCAAGCTTTGCTTGCACTATGTGCATCTATTTATATGTCCACTATGGGTAAAGTTGGAATGCAAGAAGTAGCTGGGTTAAACATAAACAAGTCACATTATGCAGCACAGCAGTTCTCTGAGTCTGGCAAACTTGCATTTAAAGCTCCATTTTTCAATGAATTTGTTGTAAAACTTCCTGAAGGAACGGACTTAAAAGCTATCAATTCTAAATTAATTGAAAAAGGTTATATCGGTGGTTTTGATTTAGGAGCTTCTTATCCTGAGTTAGAAGGACATATGTTATTGGCTGTTACAGAACGAAGAACGAAAGATGAAATTGATGGATTCATCCGTGAACTGGAGGAAATCATATGAAACCCGAAAAAAAATTGATTTTTGAACTTAGTAAACCTGGACGTGTTGCATATTCTTTACCAGAATGTGATGTTCCTGAAGTATCTCTAAATGAAGTTGTACCAGAAACAATGATTCGTAGCAAAGCAGCCGAGTTACCTGAAGTATTTGAAGTAGACGTAATTAGGCACTACACTGAATTATCTCGCTTAAACTTTGGGATCGATAATGGCTTTTACCCACTTGGTTCTTGTACTATGAAGTACAATCCTAAAATTAATGAAGATACTGCTCGTTTTCCAGGATTTGCAAAGATCCATCCTCACCAACCAGAAGAAAGTATTCAAGGCGCCCTTGAATTGCTTTATACACTTCAAAATGATTTAGCTGTATTAACAGGTATGGATCAAGTAACATTACAACCTGCTGCTGGTGCACATGGTGAATGGACAGGACTTATGATGATCCGAGCTTATCATGAAAGCCGTGGCGAAAAAAGATCAAAAGTAATTGTTCCAGATTCCTCTCATGGAACGAATCCTGCAAGTGCAACAACTGCTGGATATGAAACCATTACGATTAAATCTGATGAGCGTGGAATGGTTGATTTGGATGCTTTACGTGATGCTGTAGGTGACGATACTGCTGCATTGATGCTTACTAATCCAAGTACACTAGGATTATTCGAACAAGAAATTGTAGAAATTGCAAATATCGTTCATGAAGCAGGCGGATTGTTATATTACGATGGTGCAAATTCAAATGCCATAATGGGAATTACTCGCCCAGGGGATATGGGGTTTGATGTAGTACATTTAAATCTTCACAAAACAATGAGTACTCCTCATGGAGGTGGAGGTCCTGGTTCTGGTCCAGTTGGAGTGAAGAGTAAACTGATCCCATTCCTACCAAAACCAATTGTTAATAAAAACGAAGATGGCTCATTCTATTGGGATTATGATCGTCCTCAATCTATCGGTCGTGTAAAAGCATACTATGGAAATTTTGGTATTCTCGTACGTGCATACACGTATATGCGCACATATGGACCAGACGGATTAAAACGTGTCTCTGAAGTAGCTGTCATCAATGCTAACTATATGATGCATCGTTTAGCCCCATATTACGAGGTTGCTTATCCAGGGGTATGTAAACATGAATTTGTTTTATCTGGTCGAAAATTAAAACAATACGGTGTGCGTACACTAGATGTCGCTAAACGATTACTTGATTTTGGATATCATCCACCAACAATATACTTCCCTCTTAATGTTGAAGAATGTATTATGATTGAGCCAACGGAAACAGAAAGTAAAGAAACACTTGATGGATTCATTGACACCATGATTCAAATTGCTAAAGAAGCTGAAGAAAACCCTGAAATGGTCATTAATGCTCCGTATGATACGGTTGTAAAACGTTTAGATGAAACAACAGCAGCACGAAAACCAGTATTGAACTGTTCTTGTGGTTAATAGTTACACCCTAAAAAAAACAATTGAAAAAGCCGATATTTCCTACACTAAGGAGATTTCGGCTTTTATATTGACCCAAGAATAAAAAGTACTAATATGATTGCAGCACCTTTTCCAAAACCTTATTTGATTCTATGTGTTTGTGTTTCTTCTACAATATCCTTTTTATCCTCTTGATCAAAATCAATCCCATGTACATTTACATTAACTTCTACTACTACAAGGCCAGTCATAGATTGAATAGATTCCTTTACATTCCCCTGAATGTTAGAAGCTATGACAGGGATCTCTTTGCCATATTCAACAATAATAGAAACATCAACAATAACTTCTCTTTCTCCAACTTCCACTTTAATCCCTTTTGAAAGATTTTTGCGTCCGATCCACTCTGCTATACCACCTGCTAACCCTCCACTCATACTTGCCACACCATCAACTTCAATCGTTGCCAACCCAGCTATGATTTCTATAACTTCTGGTACAATGTGTACTCTTCCAAGCTCTCTTCTTTCAAGCTCCAAATTCGTTAATGTTTTTGTCGAAGACATCATAATACCACCTTTCTTTTTCTGTCATAGAAAGTTGAATGCTTTAACTCTCACACTTTATAAAATATGGTGACTAAATAAGTTCTATGACTAATTTGTTTAAGTGAGAAGGATCATTGCATAAGCATATAAAATACTCGCCATAAAAATTAGAGCCAAATAAAATCCATTCCATTTCAAACCAACGATCAAAGGCTTCTCATCAACCATTCCACTCACTAAAATATTCAAAGGAGTGACAGGACTTAGTATGGTAGCTATGGACCACCCCATCATCATGATGAGAATAAAGATTTCTTTTTTGATAAGCATGAGAGATGGATCAAACTGTGTAGCCAGTACAGTGACGATAATTAAAGGATGAACACCGATGAATGTTAATACAATCAACGAGGTTAAAATACATACAACAAATAAAAGTAAGGAAAAATTAGATATGTCAATCATTAAATACTGAACTTGTTTTGAAAATGATGTACCAATCAAAGAATCCCCTAAAAACCCTACACTGATAAACAAAATAATCTCATTATTCATGACTGGAACTGAATTGTTCTTATATGTTTGAAAGTGTTTAATAAACGCTCTGAATTTTTGAAATACAATACTCCATAACAGAGGAAAAATAATGGAAACCAGACTTACAACGAACAACATCGACCATTTTGTTATATATTGAATAACAAACATAGTAACTCCCAAAAGGATGGTAAGAACGAAAAGTTCCAGTACCCTTTTTCCATGATAACCTTCTACTTTTATAACTTTATTTTGTTCTACTTTGGATGACTGCTTTGTCATTTTCATAAACAAAAGATTGCCAATTAGCAATTGAATAATAGCAAAAAGAATACCATATGGAATATAACTTATCAATGGTACATCCAAATAATAAGTTGCTGTTGCTACAGAGATGAGAAATGGTGACCAGACAAATGCTGTAGAGTATCCTATAAAATAAACTTTGGATAAGAATTTAGGTGATAGATTCAAATGCTGAATCATTTCATTGATCAAACGAATCGATCCCAGATTGAGGATTGGACCAAATAAAAAAATGAAACCTGTTAGTCCTCCAAATAACTTCTTTGGTTTTTGTACTAATCTTACTAAAAAAAATGACAATGATTTAAAGTAATTACTTATTTTTAGAGGAATTAATATTAATGGAGTTAGTATTAAAAGAGCAATGATTGGTAGATTTACCAACATACCATCGATAATATTTGTTAGACTTGCACCCTTAGTCACATTGACGAGTAATCCTAATGAAAAGAAACTTATAGCCCAGAATCGAGCAAAACTTTTTGCATAAAAAAGACTATTAAAAAAAACAAAAATAACAAAAAAAGATAATAATACATAAAGTGCATCCAATTGGAAAAAAAACTGTACAATGTATACAAAACACATACTCAATATAATTAAACTTCTGTCAAAAACAAGTCCTTTTTTATAAGGTATAGAGGGTACTTGCATGAAATCATCCCTTCCCGAAACAAGTCAAAAAAACGATATAAGTTTAAAGTGATTTATCCATACAATATATTGTAATACATTAATGAACCCTCGTATCAATAGACATTTTTATGATCATGATTAGTAATACTGTTAATAAAATTAAAAATAACCATGATTCTAAAATAATGATCTTCGCATTGTAGAAATCAATCCAACAATTCAATCATTACGGTCACTGCTCTAAGCAAATCTTGTTCAGACCAGCTTGGAAGTTTAGGATTGTGAATGGCAAGTTCATGAGATGCTGGTATATGGACAAAACCAGAACGAGTAGTTTTTTCCTCTTTTTTGATGTGATGCAACATCGTATACATCACATGATTACATAAATACGTACCTGCTGTATTTGAAATTGTAGCTGGTAGATTTGCATCTTTTAAACCATTTACAAGTTTGCGAATGGGTAATGTTGAAAATAAACCATCTGGACCATTTGATACAATGGGTTGATCTTGTTTTCTATTCCCTTTATTATCTGCCTCCCCATCATTACAGTTAATTGCAATTCTTTCTGGAGTGATCTTATAATTTCCTGCTGCTAATCCTAAAGATAGAACAACATCGGGCTCCGTTTCTTCATAATGTTTTATAATTTCTTGACCTGACTTTGTATAATCAACTGATAAAACATGTCCAAACACCTCATAATTGCCTACTGTTTGCCTATCTAATTGCTTTACAATTTGTTCAGTTGGATTGATAGAATAGTTTAAAAAGGGCACAAATCCAGTTAAGAGCACTTTTTTCATTGTGCAAAACCTCCATTATCAGTTTATTAAATTATTAATTATGCTGATACGATATTTTTTTAACATGCTGTATTCTATTTAGTAGATATAACAATTCTCTATAATTTTTTAAGTTTTTTTAAAACTTTATGAATATCTTCAAAACCGTATCCTATTTCATCTAATACTTTACCTGAAATAGCAATAGGTTTTTCACCTACAACCCTTCCACCTAGTTTTTCGTAAAAGTATCGTGATTTATTTTCTTTTAAAACCCATATTAACATAGTGTTTATATTCATTTTGTTTAGATCATTTAATATAGGTTTAACAAGTAATTTCCCTATCCCTTTTCTTTGATAGGATTTTAATATATAAATCGCGTATAGTTCACCTTTATATTTGGAATGATTGTCTCTTTCTCGCCCCCCATTTGAAAATCCAATAATTTCACCTTTTTTCGTTTCAGCTACATATACAAATTGATTTTTATACATAAGGAATTCATTCCAACGTGTTTTATAAAATTCCACAGATCGATTGTTTAAATAATCATCTGAAATAATTCCTTTGTATGTTGTTTTCCAACTCTCTACATGAACTTTTGCTATCCCCTCTGTATCCAGTTGAGTTGCTTTTCTAATTAACATCCTAATTTCATTCCTTTATTAAAAAAATCATTTTTCAATATCCTATCAAATACTTCTTATAACCTCATTATAATAAATGGATTCTACTTTTGAATAGATTTTGTAAATTGTACTTGTTAAACACACACTATTATATGTTATCATTATTGGGGATTGTTAAATTTGAAATATAGTATTTCGTTAGGAGGATGTAAACCCGTTGGACATTCAATTAAAAAATAAACTATTGAAAAATGATAGAGATTATGTGTGGCACCCTTTTACACAAATGAAAGATTACGAGAACCAAGACCATGTCCTGATAGAAAAGGCCGAAGGCATTTATTTATATGATGCGGATGGAAACCAATATTATGATACGGTTTCATCTTGGTGGGTTAACACCCATGGACATTCACATCCTCGTATTCGTGCAGCTATAGATAAACAGATGTCCGAGATGGATCACGTGATGTTTAGTGGGTTTACTCATAGACCTGCTATAGAACTTTCAGAAAAACTAGTTGAAATTACTCCTGAAGGTTTAAATAAAGTATTTTTTTCGGATAATGGTTCAACTGCAGTAGAAGTTGCGTTAAAAATGTCATTTCAATATTGGCTTCATTTAGGAAAAAAAGAAAAAAATAAATTCGTCTTTTTAGATAATAGCTATCATGGGGATACGATTGGAGCGGTAAGTGTTGGTGGTGTGGAACTTTTTCATTCCGTTTTTAAACCTCTTCTTTTTGACTCATACAAGGTTTCATCTCCAAATCCATTTGTTTGGTCACAGCAAAAAGGTGCCTCTGAAGAAGAAGCTGTTTCTATTTGTTTAGAAGAAGTTAGAACATTGTTTGAAGAAAAGTCAGAGGAGATTGCTGGATTCGTTATCGAACCTTTAGTTCAAGCTGCAGGTGGGATGATTGTATACCCTCCTTCCTATTTAATTGGTATTCGTCAATTATGTGATGAATTTGACATCCACCTTATTGCTGATGAAGTAGCTGTTGGATTTGGTAGAACAGGTCGGTTGTTTGCATGCGAACATGCTGGAATATCTCCAGACCTTATGTGTCTATCGAAAGGTTTAACTGCAGGTGTCATGCCACTCTCAGTTACGTTAAGTACACTTAAAATATTTGATGCCTTTTATGATGAATATGAAACATATAAAACTTTTTTCCACGGACATAGTTTCACAGGCAATCCACTAGCTTGTGCTGTTGCACTTGAAAACTTGCAAATATTTGAAGATAACAAAGTAATAGACTCGATACAAGCAACTTCAGAATATTTACAACATCGGTTTCGTGAATTTGGTAAGTTGAAACATATCGGAAACGTGAGAGGCATCGGCATGATTGCAGCGATGGATATCTTTGAAGATAAAACTAAGGGGATAAGTTATGCAGCGAATAAAAGAACGGGATATCAAGTTTATTTGACAGGATTAAAACATGGTTTGGTTATGCGTCCACTAGGAGATACGATTTATGTATGGCTTCCACTTTGTACAACGATAGATGATATAGATCAAATTTTATATAAGATTAATGATATATTGGTTGAATTAGAACTTGCATGAAAAAGGAGCTTGAAACTCTAAGCTCCTTTAACTTAATTTTCTTTAACATAGATCGATGTTATCTAAGTAATTTTAATGTTCTGAGTTGTTCAATCGTATACTTTACTGATATTTTTTCAGGATCACAAACAACTTCAATAAGAGAAGGTATTTGACTGTCTAAGGCTTGTTTTAAAGCGTTTTCAAATTCATGGTTATGTTCTACCTTTTGACCAAATACCCCCATTGATTCTGCCAATTTCATAAAATCTGGGTTTCCTAATTCAGTACCAATTACACGTCTAGGGAAATGTTTTTCTTGATGCATTCGAATGGTTCCATGCATATTATTGTTGAAAACGAGTGAAATAATTGGTGTTTGATAACGAACTGCCGTTTCTAGTTCCTGCAAAGTCATCATAAACCCACCGTCTCCAGATAAAGATACAACTACTTTTTCAGGGCAAGCTAATTTAGCTCCAATTGCAGCAGGTAAACCATAACCCATGGCACCTGAGGTTGGTCCTATATATGTATTTGGTTGAGTAAATTGAAAATAATTATGTAACCAACCAGAAAAATTACCCGCATCATTTGTGAGAATTGCATCTTTAGGGAGGTTTTCCTGGAGAGTTTTAATGATCCCTTTCATTTCTATCCCTTTTGAAGTTTCATCTATTGAATCTAAAGATGAATTATTTTCATAACTTTTTCTGCGTTCCTCTACCCACTTTTTCCACCCAATTGATACTCGTTTTTCATTTTTTATTTTTTGATTAAAAGTGGTTAGTGTTGTTTTTGCATCACCGATTAAAGATAGATCTGGAGGATACACTTTTCCAATCGTAGTCGATTCAATATCGCAATGAATGAGTTTATGGTGTGATTCAATTAAAGTATAACTTTGAGTCGTTACTTCTGAAAAACGTGTTCCTATTGCAATAATCAGATCTGATTCCTTCACAGTTTCTATTACATTATTAAATGTACCTAATCCTAAATGACCTAAATATAAATGGTTTGTGTTTGGAAAAATATCATGTCTTCTAAAGGAACTTATCACAGGAATATGTAAAAGCTCTGCAAACTCTAGTAGTTCTTTTTCCGCATTAGATAGTTTAATTCCCCCACCAGCTAAAATGAATGGTTTTTCAGATTGTTCAATCATTTGGATACAACTTGTCAACTCTACATTACTAGGAGCATGTCTTGCTTGTTTAGTAGGATCGAAAAATTTCATAGTTGCTTTTTCAGATAAAATATCTGCTGGAAGAGATACAACAACGGGACCTGGTCTACCTGATTTAGCAACTCTAAACGCACGTTGAACCAATTCAGGTATTCTTTCTACATCACGTATTTCAACAGACCATTTGCTAATCGGTTCAAAAAAACGATCTAATTCAACCTCTTGAAACCCTTCTCGTCCCCTAAATTTCCGATCTACCTGTCCTAAAAAAACGACCATTGGGGTAGAATCCTGATGAGCTGTATGAACACCTATTGATAAATTTGCAGCACCAACCCCTCTTGTTGCCATTGCTACAGAAACATTTCCTGATGCCTTGGCATACGCTTCGGCCATAAATGAAGCTCCACCTTCATGTCTTGCAGAAATCAGCTCTATTTCTGGTGTATCATAAATTACATCCATGATATCCAAATAACTCTCCCCTGGGACACAAAAAACATGATTTACATCTTCATTTTTTATACATTGTACTACTGCCTCTGCTCCTGTCATAATCTCTTCCATATTTACTTCCTCCTATTACTAGATTTCGAATTCCTTCAAAACCTTTATATATTCATATATCGGTTTTACATATTATGTAATTCACCCCCTTATGATTTTGGTATATTTCCATTATATAGCATATGGAAAAAATCAAAAAGAAATATTAACTCTTATTAAAAAATCCATTATTCCCAAGGAGGAGAATTATATTGAGCGCTCTGTCTAGGTACCAAAGTTGAATTCGGTTCAAATTCTTCGTTAATCGAATTCGGTCTTGTTCTTATTCTTTCAATCACAGATTCAAAATCATCTGGATGAAGCAACTCAATTGGTGAAACACCTTTTTCAAACTGAAAAGAATCACCCTCTATCAACACGACATAACGACCATTCAGTTTGGCTAGATGTATTTGATCTCCATACTGTTCCAATAATCCTTTTACTTGAATACCATCTAACTTAAACTTAAGTTCAATATCATCTTTCTGCTCCACTAGTTGATTAGCAGCTTGCATGACCTGTTCATGGCTCCACCTTTGTTGTAATTCTCTTTTTTCAGATGCAGCCCATAATTCTAAGCTTTCTTCCTCTTTTTTTCGTTCTTCCTGCTCTATCTGTCCTTCTTTATGCTGCCATTTATCCTCAACATATTGGTTTACCATCGTAATCATCTGTTCATTCATAATTTCTGGCATTGATTTTTCATAGGTGACATATTTAAGGAAGTCTTCAAAATACCTAGCATGAGAAGCCTGATGAATTTTCAGTTCATATTCCTCTCGTATTCCTGGTTCAGGCATAAATGGATATTGTATCGATTTAATATTTCTTGCACTAATCGCCATTTCTACCTGTGAGATCAAACTCTTTTCATCTGAGATACGAGCTATTTTTGGTTCAAAATCACACTTCATTACAAAAACAAATGGTTCATCTCCATATTTGTCTATTTTAGCCCTAGCAATCACTAGTGCTCCTCCCCGCACGGAGCTTGTATCCATGTACATTCGGACTAGTTCATCACTGAAATCTAAATATTCCTGTTTACCTTGTGCTTGAAGCAACCTTTGAAACAAATTGTAGTTGGGATTGCTCGTAAGTTCATGCCTAGGTTCAACGATAAAATAACCAATTTTTGTAGGAGTTTGATTCGATTGAGGATGTTTCTCAACTTTTCGTTTTATAATTCTAATATATTCTTCATTTAAAAAGCTCTTAATTTCACTTTGATGATACTCTTCCCGATCTAAAGTTTGGAAATGACGAAAGGAAAGAGATGCCCCACTATCCCGTTCTTCATTTTGTATCACAAAAAATGATAAATACTCTACTATAAAATCCATAACTCTTATCCCCCCTTAAAAATTTAAGAACTCATTGTATCATATTTTTGTTGTTTACAATAATTATGTAACCATTATTTTGTCATTATAAAATCGCTTTACAACACATGAGAAAATCATAAATTACCAAAATCACTTTCTCTTTATTACCGCGCGAAACACGTATGTTTTAATTTAAAAAGGATTTGTCTATTGTTATTTGCTGAAAAAATGATGTCATTTGGGGAGATAAGGCATTGTGTTCAAAGTTATACTTTTCGATCCGTTAAAGAAAACTCGCCGATTGGCTTTAAATATAATTATATATTCTTAAAGAGTAAAATAAGCCCAAAAAATAGTTTTCATTTTTTTAAATGTATAGTATTATTAATTCAAATGTTTCCTTTGTACAAAATAATTTCATACAACAAATTTTTTGTCTCTTAGGAAAAACGAATTACATACCTTTATTGATGAAATTCAAACCTAAATTTCACTATTTTCAGAATGAAGATAATCATATATCGTTAATTTTAAATTTTCAAAATTTTAAAATTAGAGGTATTTAAAATAGTTTATATGAACAAAGGAGGTTTAAAAAATGAAAGATAAATTTTCAAGAAGAGATTTATTAAAAATTAGTGCAATTGGAGCTCTATCTTATGTTGGGGGTGCACTATTAAATCCCAAATCCATATTAAACGGCTCCGTCAATGCATCAGGTTTACAAACCAAGAAAGTCATGGACAATCACATGGGAATGCAACATGGTTATGATCCTGGAACTGAAGTTACAAAAGGTTTAAAGATGGCACGAAAAATTTTGACAGAATTTGATTACGGAAAAGTCAGTAAAAGAAGTGATGGTAAAACACTTAGGGAATTTGAAATCGTCTCATATGAAACAGAAATAGAAATTGCAAGAGGTGTGAAATTTCCAGGATGGACATTTAATGGTACAATCCCAGGTCCCACTTTAAGATGTACCGAAGGGGATATCATTAGTGTTAAATTTACAAATGGAGCATCACATCCGCATTCTATTCATTTCCATGGTATTCATCCCACAAATATGGACGGATTAGACCCCATTATGCCAGGTCAATCATTTACTTATGAATTTGAAGCAAAACCTCATGGAATGCAAGTTTACCATTGTCACGTATTTCCGCTGGCAAGACACATACACAAGGGGTTATATGGAAATTTAATCATTGATCCAAAAAAACCTAGAGCTAAAGCAAAAGAATTTAATATGGTAATGAACGGTTTTGATCTAGATTTAGATGGGGAAAATGAAGTTTATGCAGTTAATGGATATGCATTCGCTTATCAACAAGAACCTATAAAAGTAAAGGTAGGAGAGTTAGTAAGAATATATTTGAGTAATTTTACAGAATTTGATTTAATTAATTCATTCCATCTACATGCTAATTACTTTCATTATTACGCCACAGGTTCAGACCCAGAAGCACGTCCTCAATACACTGACACAATTATGCAGTGCCAAGGTGAACGTGGGATTTTAGAAATAACTTTTCCAGCCCCTGGACGTTATATGTTTCACGCACACCAAAGTGAATTTGCTGAATTGGGTTGGATGGGATTCTTTTTAGCAGAGTAAAGGAGGAGTGAATAAAATGGCTCAAATACAAACAAATGCGAATTATCAACCAAAAGATTCTAAACTTAAATGGATTGGTTTTGGACTTATCCCTATTATTTTATTGATTTGTATTGTCACATTAATTGCTTTATTTGGTACGGGAATAAAAAATGAATCTGTGGCACCGATTGAAATATTAAACGTAGAAAAAATAACGATTACAGATGCGGGTTTTGAAGTTAAAATATTTAATTCTGGACCTGAGCAAATTGAAATTGCTCAAGTATTGGTGGATGATTCTTTTTGGAATGCTTCTTTCGATCCCGCCTCCTCTTTAGATCGATTTGAAAATGCAACAGTTTACATCCCTTATCCATGGGTTGAAGGCGACCCTCATGAAATTAAATTTATCACTACAAATGGATTGCTGTTCACAGGTGAAGTTGAAGTCGCTACGAAAACACCTGTACTAACCACAAATGTTTTTTTACAATATGCATTGATTGGTTTTTATGTCGGGATTGTTCCAGTTAGTTTAGGAATGCTTTGGTATCCGTTTATGAGAAGATTTTCGACTCGTGGTATTCATGCCGTTTTAGCATTTACTGTTGGATTACTATTTTTCCTTGTTATAGATACTGTCGAAGAAGGTTTTGAAATTGCTGCAGAAGTACCAGGCGTATTTCAAGGTTCAGGATTAGTATGGTTTGGTCTTGTTTTAAGTTTCTTATTTTTAATTGCAGTAGATCAGGCAAACCAAAGAAAAACAAACCCACATATTGATTCTGGAAAACGAGTATCATATAAACTTGCTACTGGGATCGGATTGCATAACTTAGGTGAAGGTCTTGCTATAGGTGCAGCTTTTGCTGTAGGTGAGGCTGCTTTAGGTACATTTTTAGTGATCGGCTTTACACTTCATAATATTACAGAGGGAGTGGGTATAGCTGCTCCTCTACTAAGGGAACGTCCTACTTTTAAAACATTTGTTTCACTTGTTGCAGTTGCCGGTACTCCAGCTATACTAGGTACATGGATCGGAGGGTTTATTTTTAATCCAACACTCTCAGCATTATTTTTTGGTATCGGTGCAGGAGCTATTTTACAAGTTATTTTTGTAATTTGTAAAATGATCTGGAAGGAGTCTCAAAGTAATAAATACCCTCTAGTATCATGGTTGAATTTTAGTGGATTAACGTTGGGGATTTTGCTCATGTATGTTACAGCATTTTTAGTGAAGTTTTAAACAAATATGTGTATAGAGAGGTGATATACATGGGAATTGCAAGTATTGGTATTCCAGGTTTGTTAATAATCTTAGTACTTGCACTGATACTTTTTGGTCCTTCTAAATTACCACAGTTAGGAAAAGCGATTGGCACAACAATTAAAGAATTTCGAAATGGAGCAAATGAACTTATGGATTCAGAAAATGAAAAAACCAAATAAAATAGGTTAAACCTTGATAAAACAGAACAAATCCTTGTTTATTAAAGAGATGAAAAACAAGCTTCTAATCAAAATATAGAGGCTTGTTTTTATTTTATAAACTCACATATTTTTTCCTCTGAATATAAGTTAGTCGTAATATTAAACATACAGCTCCAACTGCCAATCCAGATATCAATCCTATCCAATATCCAAAAGCACCGTAAGTTGTAAAGTTTGCTAAACAATAGCCAACTGGGAGCCCAATGACCCAGAATGAAACAAATGCTAATACAAAAGTAGAATTCACATCTTTATATCCTCGTAGAGCCCCTTGAATCGGTGCGGCAATGGCATCAGATAATTGAAAGAAAATAGCGAAAAATAAAAACTGTTTCGTTAACAATAATACAGTTGAATCCTTTGTATAAATTCCTGCGACTTGATCACTAAATATAAACAAGCCAATTGCACTTATGATGGATATAAGAATGGCTGAACCAATCCCTATATAACTGTATTGAACAGCATCTCTGTAACGTTTTGCTCCAACTTCAAATCCTACTGAAATGGTAAGTGCCATGGAAATACTTAATGGGATCATATATAGAAACGACGCAAAATTTAATGCAGACTGATGTGCGGCAATCGTATTTGTATCAAATTCGCTCATCAATAACGTAACTGCAGCAAAAATACTCGTTTCAAAAAAGATGGAAAAACCAATTGGTATTCCAATTTTCATCAGCCTGCCCCAAACTTCAAATGATATCTTCTCTACACGACTAAACAATCTGTAATGAGAAAAAGTCTGAAATTTCATAATCACAAATAAAGCAATTAACAAAATACACCAGTAAGTAATGGCTGATGCGTAACCTGCTCCAACACCACCCATTTGAGGGAATCCCAATTTCCCAAATATTAGAACATAGTTAAGAAATAAATTGATAGGTAACGACAGCAATGTAATGATCATCGTCGTTCGCGTTTCTCCTAATCCATCTATGAAATATCTTAATACGTTGTATACAAACAATGGGATTAAACCGAACGAAAGAGCTTTTAAATAATTGAATGCAATAAATCTCACATCAGAGTCTAAGTTCATCCATTGTAAAATGGGTTGCAAAAAAAACAAACCAAATATAATGATTATTAACGTGATCAGAAGTGATAAATAGATGGCTTGGATTACAGCTTTTGTGATTTTATCATTTTCTCTAGCACCAACATATTGTGCAACTGTAGGGGTTAATGCCATTAAAATACCTGATAATCCAGTGAATATAGGTACCCATATACTAGAACCAATAGCTACCCCAGCTAAATCTGTTGGACTCACTTGCCCTGACATCACAGTATCAAAAAAATTCATGGAAAATAAACCAAGTTGACTAATAAGTATGGGTAATAATATGGCGTTAAATTGAAAAAGCTTTGCTTTTTTAGTCTTTGTTTGGATCATCTTGTTTTCCTCATTTCATTGATAACATTAAAAATATAATAGCTAGAAGTATATCATAAAAACCCATATCAATATAGACGATATGGGTTTAAGCATCTAGTACATTAGAGCTTTCGTAGTTTAATTTCATTGACTACTTTGGAAATAAATTTTTCTAAAATGTATTGTTCTGATCCTTCATTGCCAAATTGTTGTACATTTACAGTGTTATCCTGTACCTCCTTATCCCCTACGACGATGATATACGGAACTTTTTGCATCTTAGCCTCCCTGATTTTATATCCGAGTTTTTCTTCCCGCCAATCTACTTCCATTCTTATATTTGCAGAATTCATTTGACTTTTAATTTCTTCTACATAATTATGATGTGCTTCAATAGAAACTGGTATTATCTTAACTTGTGTTGGCGCGATCCAAGTTGGGAATGCTCCAGCAAAGTGTTCAATTAATATCCCTAAAAATCGATCTATAGAACCAAGTACTGCCCGATGTATCACCACCGGACGTTGCTTCTCATTTTTCTCATTTATATAACTTAGATCAAATTTTTCTGGCATTTGAAAATCCAATTGTACTGTTGCACATTGATGACTTCTCTTTAGAGCATCTTTTATATGAAAATCAATTTTAGGTCCGTAAAAAGCCCCATCCCCTTCATTAATCCTAAACTTATACTCTAAACTTTCTAATACTTCTATCAATGCCCCCTCAGCTTTATTCCTTAATTCATCATCACCCAAAGAATCATTTGGTCTAGTGGATAATTCAAGCTCATATTCAAAACCAAATACTTTATAAACATGATCTATAGATACTATGATCGATTTGATTTCACTTTTGATTTGTTCAGGTGTCACGAAAATATGTGCATCATCCTGACAAAATGTACGAACTCTTAATAGTCCATTTAAAGAGCCGCTAAATTCATGTCGATGGACTTGCCCAAATTCTGCCAATCTAAGTGGTAATTCTCGATAGGAATGTAGTTTATTTTTAAAGATTAACATATGACCAGGACAATTCATTGGCTTTAGAGCAAAGCGAGTATGATCTACATCTGAATAATACATATTTTCTTTATAGTGCTCCCAATGTCCTGAATCCTCCCATAACTTTTGTTTCATCATTGATGGTGTACGTACCTCTTGGTAACCTAATTTTTTTTGAAAATCTTTTAACATTGCTTCAAGTTCATTTCTGACAATTTGTCCCTTTGGCAAGTAAAAAGGCATTCCAGCAGCTTCATCAGAGAACATGAATAACTCAAGTTGCTGACCAAGCTTCTTGTGATTTCTTTTTGATGCATCTTCAAGAAAAAAGAGATAACTTTTCAATTCCTTTTTTGAGGGAAATGATACACCATAGAAGCGCTGCAATACTTTATTATTGCTATTCCCTCTCCAATATGCTCCAGAAATCTTTGTCAATTTAAATGCTTTTATCAACCCAGTTGAAGGCAAATGAGGACCACGGCACAGATCTATAAATTCTCCTTGTTTATAAATTGTTATTTTCTCATCATAAGGAATATCTTCTAACAGTTCTAATTTTAATTCGTCACCCATATCTTGAAATAATTTCTCTGCCATATCTCTACTCATCTCTATCCGCTGAATGTCTAAGTTTTCATCTATGATTTTTTGCATTTCTTTCTCTATTTCTGGCAAATCTTCTAAAGTTATATTTTGGGGGAGGTCTATATCATAATAAAATCCATGTTCAATCACTGGACCTACTCCTAATCTCACATTCCCATAAATTCTTTTTACAGCTTGTGCTAATACATGTGCAGACGAATGTCTTACTATATCTATTCCTTCTATAGAATCTATAGTGATCATTTCTATTTTTGCATTAGAAGTTAACCTTCTATTCAAATCTACAATTTGGTTATTTACTTTCCCTGCTACTGCTCTCTTTTTTAAACTAGGGCTTATTGATTGTGTAATTTCCCCTAAAGTAATCCCTTTATCAAAGTCCTTCATTTGTCCATCTGGAAAAACGATTTGAATACGATTTTCACTCATGAATAACACTCCATTTCATTTTGAATAGTTTGTATAAAAAAACACACTCATCCCTACAAAAGGGACGAATGTGTTATACATCCGTGGTTCCACCCAGATTCCCATCAATGATTCATCAATGGCTCTATTTGCTGTAACGTCGCAAAAACGGCATTGGTTTTTCATTCCCCAATACAGCTCAAAGGCGGTAAGTTATCTTACTGCGTTAGGAAGTTCTCAGCTTTTCTTCCTTCTCTGTATAACCGTTAAAATAACTATTGTCCTTTTCATTGCTTTTGTGCTCTTATAAATTTTTAAAAACAAAAAACACACTCATCCCTACAAGAGGGACGAATGTGTTATACATCCGTGGTTCCACCCAGATTCCCATCAATGATTCATCAATGGCTCTATTTGCTGTAACGTCGCAAAAACGGCATTGGTTTTTCATTCCCCAATACAGCTCAAAGGCGGTAAGTTATCTTACTGCGTTAGGAAGTTCTCAGCTTTTCTTCCTTCTCTGTATAACCGTTAAAATAACTATTGTCCTTTTCATTGCTTTCCTTTGATTCATTATTTTCCATACTATACATCAAAATAATAATGAAATCAATGATTATTTTTCGTAGCTGGACTGACTACTTAAAACAAGTATAAGTACATACAATGGATAATAAAGTATGATATAATAACAAAGGCTAAAAAGCGTTTGAGAATAGTATTTTTTCTCACCGATTTATTCCTAGTTGGAGTATGATTACTTGTTAGGGAGGATTTATAATGGAATTATTAAAAAAAAGTGATATTCCCGCTCATTTAAGAGAGTATGTTATTGATCAACAATATGAGGAATATACACCTATTAATCACGCAGTTTGGCGATATGTTATGAGACAAAATGTTAATTTTTTTAAGAATGTTGCTCATGAAGCATACACAAATGGTGTAACGGCTTCAGGTATGGATATTGAGAGAATTCCAAGAGTTGAGGAAATGCATACTAGCTTGAAACCGTTTAACTGGGGGGCTGTAGCTATAGATGGTTACATTCCTGGTGTGATCTTTTTTGATTTTCAAGCCCACGGATTACTTCCAATTGGTACTGATATTCGAAAATTAGAAAACATTGAATATACCCCTGCACCTGATATCATACATGAAGCAGCAGGACATGCACCTATTCTTTGTGATGAGAAATATGCAGAATACGTAAAGTTATTTGGTCAAATCGGTCGCAGAGCGATTGCTACTAAAGAAGAGCATGAAGTATTTGAAGCTGTTCGTACATTATCTAATCTGTTAGAAAAAGGCAGCTCTACTAAAGAAGAAATTGCTGAAGCCGAACGAGTACTTGAAGAAAAACAACGAGCTGTTAAACATTTATCTGAGGCTGAAGAGATTTCTAGACTATACTGGTGGACAGTGGAGTACGGTTTAATTGGGGATGTATCAAACCCTAAAATTTACGGTGCTGGTTTATTATCATCAGTAGGCGAAAGTAGTAGTTGTTTAACAGATGAAGTTAAAAAAATACCATTTGAATTAGAGCAGGTAATTTCTACAGGCTTTGATATAACGACAAAACAACCCCAATTGTTTGTATGTAAAGACTTCGATCAATTAATCGATGCAGTTAAAGAATATGCAAAACGTATGGCGTTTACCGTTGGTGGTACTGAAAGCTTAGAGAAAGCAATAGGATCTGGTGCAACAGCAACGGCTGAATATAGCTCTGGTTTACAAGTCACTGGAACGATCTCTAAAATCATCAAAGATCAAAATCAGGAAGCCATCTATTTACAAACGTCTGGTGCAACTACATTATCAAATGATAATCAGGTACTAGAAAGCCATGGTAAAGATGTTCATGCTGATGGATTTGGTTCACCGATTGGACTATTGAAGGGTGAGAAAAAACCTCTAGAAGAGTTTTCGAACATTGAATTAGTTCAATGTGGCATTGTTGTAGGACAACAGAGCAACCTTCAATATGAAAGCGGTGTCACAGTAACAGGATTAGTTCACGAAGTAGTTAGAAAAAACAATACAATTACTCTCATTCGTCTTAAGAATGCTGTAGTAACATATGATCATGTTGACCTATTCAAACCTGAGTGGGGTATGTATGATATGGCTGTAGGAGCAAGTATTACATCCGTCTATGCAGGAGCAGCTGATCCTGAAGCTTATTTTACAGTAGAAGAAGAAGTAATAGAGGAAAAGCAACCAATCTCATTAAAACCATTAGAAAAACTTTATAAAAAAGTACGTGATTTACGAGAATCAAAATACGACATCATGATCGTTGGAGAAACTCTACTAGAAGTTGTGGCCGAACTGAATCATTCCTATCCTAATGATTGGTTGTTACGATTAGAAGTATTAGAAATATTATCAGAACATGACATACATCAACAAGAACAAGAAAAGTTGCGTAAAGATTTAATTGATTTAAAAGAACGAGATTTATCATTAAAAAATCTTATTACCAATGGTTTAAAACTGGTCTAATCTATAACATCAAAAAACACACTCATCCCTAAAAAAGGAGTGAGTGTGTTTTTTTAAAATATAATACTTATTATTTAAAACGCTTTATCATCAACATGATTTAACCATGACTCAATTTCATCTACCGCGGATTGTATCGTCCCTTCATCAAATGGTGAATGTAATTTAGCCTCTTTAACGAGTTGCAAAAATGGTAAACTACCCCCTAGCTTACAAAGATGAATATAATCATCCCAAGCACGATTTCTATCTTCTTGCATCTTTTTCCAAAATTGAAATGCACAAACCTGAGCCAACGTATAATCAATATAATAAAATGGGTCCTCGAAAATATGACCTTGTTGATGCCAAAATCCACCTTGTTCTAGATAATTATTTCCATCATAATCACGATGAGGTAAATATTTCTTTTCAATTTCTCTCCACATTTGTTTACGTTCTTTTGGCGTAGACTCTGGGTTTTCATAAACGAAATGTTGAAACTCATCTACAACTACACCGTATGGTATGAACAATAATGCTGAGCTTAAATGTGAAAATTTATACTTATCCGTATCTTCTTTGAAAAATAACTCCATCCAAGGCCAAGTAAAAAACTCCATGCTCATAGAGTGAATTTCACAAGCTTCATAGGTGGGCCATACATATTCAGGATTTTCAAAATGACGACTGTTATACACTTGAAATGCATGACCTGCTTCGTGCGTTAAAACATCAATGTCACCCGAAGTACCATTAAAATTTGCAAAAATATAAGGAGATTTGTAATTAGGTACATACGTACAGTAACCCCCTGCCATTTTCCCATCTTTTGCTAATAAGTCCATGAGATCTCGTTCTTTCATAAAACGGTAAAATTCATCCGATTCCTTAGATAATTGTTCATACATCGTTTGACCATTATCCACAATCCAATCAGGGTTTCCTTTTGGTGTCGCATTACCAGATTTGAATTTATAATTTTCATCATAATATTTTAGATGCTGCAGTTCTAATCTATTTTGCTGACGTCTTTTCAATTGTGTAGCGATGGGGACTATATATTGATGCACCTGTTCTCTAAAAGCAGCAACCTCCCTAGCATCATAATCTGTGCGTTTTAAACGAGCATAACCTAACTCTACAAAATTTTTGAACCCTAGCTTTTTAGCAATTTTTGTTCGTATCTTCACAAGATCATCATAAAGTTGATCTAACTCTTCTTCGTTTTCTGAGAAAAACTTGTATTTTGCTTCATTTGCTCTTTTCCTTATTTCTCGATCATCAGATATGGTGAAAGGAAACAATTGAGCTAAAGTGTATTTTTTTTCATCAAAAGGAATTTCAGCAGAAGCAATAAGCTCAGAATACCTTGTTGTATATTTATTTTCCTTCTGTAAATCTTTTACAATTTCAGAGGACATGGATTTGATTTCTACTTCAGCTAGGTCAAATAAATGACTTCCCCATTTCTTTTTTAGTTCTTCACAATATTTTGACCCTATCAATGCTTTATAGAATTTGGTAAACAACTCTTTAAATAGAGGTTCCACCTCATCTAAATAATTCTGCTCTGTTTTATAAAACTCATCCTTTGTATTTATAGAATGACGAATACTTCCTAATTCAAACATGGAATAAAAATCATTATGAATAATATATATGTCCCTCATAGTTTCATTCTGCTCTTGCCATGATGTTGCATTTGAAAATTGTTTTAGCTCTTTATCAAATTTCGAAGTAATTTCTTCCATATTTGGTCGTGTATACGTGTATTCAGAAAATTGCATGATATCTCTCCCTTTCCATTTACTAAATTAATTATTAAAAGTAATCATAGAAAAATGTTTTATTCTTAGTAATTACAGATTGCAGTATGCCCATCTCCTTATCAGTTCCATGAATCATACCTATTTCACTTAGCTCAAATGCAGTTTTATATCCCAAAAGAAGTGCGGTGAAAGGACCAATATTAATATGAAGTCCTTTTTTGGGAGGATGAGTACAATTGCTTCCTTCTTTAACAGGATAGAATGTGGCATTACCCTTTTTTATGATAACGGTTCCTTGATTCCATAATGCAAAATCATCTGTTAAATGAATGATCACCGACTCATCACATTCATTAAAATGGTATTGACTTAAAAATAATTCAATATCCACAATACGAGCCATAAAATAGGGGTCCAGTCTTGATCTTACCTTTGGATTAGGAAGCATAAATAATATGTTATCATGATTTGAACATGTAAGTTCCACTTCAGTAATCATAGAATCATGTTGACAGATAAAATTCCATAACCCTTTTTTTGCTTCTACGTTGAGTGAAATGAATTCTTGAACAATCAATTTTCCATTATTTATCTCGTATAAAATGTAACCCATTAGTTGACTATCATGATTATAATAACCAGCGCAGTTTTGATCTGGTAAAACTGAATCTTTCCACCACTCTTTACTTCTTTCAAGCATACCGTTGTACTTTTTAGCAAATTGCTCATAAACTTCATTCAAAATCAATAAGTTTTCAGTTACATCTACTCTTGTTACATGCCCTTCTCTTTCTACAAGATTCAAAAATGTAAGATCATTTACAGGGATATTGATTTGCAACTCATTGCAAAATAACTCCCATCCATACTTTCTATAAAATCCAATTTGAAATGGGTGTAAAAATGATATTGAAATTTTTTGATCCCTCAACATTTGTAATGAGATATGTAATAATTCCTTTACTTTATTACCACGTCTATGTTCTGGCCATGTAGCTACTCCAGCAACACCTCCCATACTCCACACTTTATCATCTATCCATACTTTAAAGTCGATCATTTCAAGCTTTGCCAACAGTTTATTGTCATTAAAATAGCCAATCATTTTACGTTTTTGTTTTATTTTTTTCTTCTCTTCAGTTAATTGGTATTGGAATGCATATTCATGTAATGGAAAAACTTGTGGGTAGTCTTTTTCTAATATCAGTCTGATCATTTCTTTCACCTCTCAACTGATCTAGCTTTCTCATTTTTATTACTCTTTTCATATTAACTAATATTTCAAAAAATAAAAAGACAAAGGTACTTTATTTAATATATGGAGATAATAATTTTGCCTCTTTAACGAGTTTATTCCTGTCATTATGACAATGAATATAATACTATCACTTCTTTGTTAGGTTTATTAAAATAATAGATGATTACTTGTTTTTTATAAATAGAAAAAATAATTTATAATCAAATTTACCATAAGAAAAACCATCTAAAATTGAATACCTATCGATCCTTTGATTTACAATCCTAACCTTTTATGTATTTCAAGGCTTGTAGTACATTTCTGGATTCATAAGCGACCAAAAAAGCCACAGGTCCATTATTTCAACCTGTAGCTTCGCTTTATCCTTTTAAGTAAAACAATATATTATTTATTAAAAACATGGCTTATTATTTTTTTACACCTTGCGGTTTATTCGACATTTTCATTTGATACTCATCTTCCAATAAATGCGCTCCTGCTATTCCCGGATTTGTCATTTCGTAAGGATCAAGAATAACATTAAGCTCATCTTCAGTTAACACGTCATGAAGTAAACATAATTCACGAACTGAACGATCTCCTTCAATTGCTTGTCTAGCAATCCTTGATACAATTTCATATCCTAAATGAGGATTCAAAGCTGTAATGACACCTACACTTTTTTCTACATTTTCTCGGCAAATATCTTCATTGGCTTCTATATCATCAAGACAATAGTCCTTAAATACTGTAAAGACTTGATTCATAATTCTTAGAGACTGTAAAAGATTAAATACGAGTACAGGTTGCATCACATTTAATTCTAATTGTCCTGCTTGAGAAGCCAGATTAATCGTATGATCGTTTCCGATTACTTGGAATGCTACTTGATTCACAACCTCACACATAACAGGATTTACTTTTCCAGGCATAATAGATGAACCAGGCTGACGTGGAGGTAAAGAAATTTCATTTATTCCTGTAATAGGTCCGGAAGCTAAGAGACGAAGATCATTAGCTATTTTAGACATATTAATCATACAAACTTTTAACGATGCAGATACTTCAGTTAATACATCCGTATTTTGAGTCGCATCCACCAAGTCTTCGGCACTTTTTAGGGAAAATCCAGTGTACTCAGCTAATCTTTCTACTACTTCGGAAATATAACGAGGATCTGCATTTAAACCAGTACCTACAGCAGTAGCGCCCATATTTACCTCATACATATGTGAACGAGTACGAGTGATACGCTCAATATCTCTTTTCAAAACTCGCGCATAGGCTGCAAATTCTTGTCCTAGTCTAATTGGAACCCCGTCTTGTAAATGTGTTCGACCCATTTTAATAACATGATCAAATTGCTCTTCTTTTGCAACAAAACCCTTCTGTAGATTTTCCATCGTTGATAAAAGCTTATTCATCAAAGTAAGTACTGAAATACGAATGGCAGTAGGCATAACATCATTGGTAGATTGAGCCATATTCACATGACTGTTTGGACTTAAAACCGTATAATCTCCTTTTAATCCCCCAATAAGTTCTATCGCACGATTGGCAATCACTTCATTCGCATTCATGTTAAAGGATGTACCTGCGCCCCCCTGAATAGAATCAACGATGAACTGATCATCGAATTTCCCTTCATACACTTCATCTGCTGCTTGCACAATAGCATTAGCATGCTGAGGCTGTAAACGTTTAATATTCATATTTGTCATCGCAGCTGCCTTTTTCACAACAGCAATTGAACGAATTAATTCAACATCCATTCGGTGTCCAGTAATTGGAAAATTCTCCACCGCACGTAAGGTTTGAATCCCATAATAAGCTTCTACAGGCACTTCTTTTGTACCAAGAAAATCTTTTTCTGTACGAAATTGTTTTGTTGACATTTCTCTATTCCCCTTTAAAATGGTTTCCTATTATGATCATATGTGGGTCAATAACAAAAGCCCCAACTGGAGCTTTTGCATTCTTTAATAAATAGTTTTGACTATTATTCTATAGAATAGCCAACCATAAAGGTCGGCTATTTAAATTAAACTGTTTTTGTAGCGGTTTTACCAGTTGTTGCAGCACTTTTGTCATACTTTTCTTCTGATTTCGCAATGTATTGTGCACACGCAGCATCTCCAGTGATATTCACTGCTGTTCTTGTCATATCAAGTAATCTATCTACTCCAAGTACAAGCGCTATTGCATCTAAGCTTAATCCAACTGAAGTTAATACCATCGTTAACATGATAATACCTACACCTGGAACACCTGCAGTACCAATACTAGCTAACGTTGCTGTTAGAACTATTGTTGCCAAATCAGCCATGGATAAGTCAACACCATATAGTTGTGCAATAAATACAGTTGCAACACCCTGCATAATTGCTGTTCCATCCATATTGATCGTTGCACCTAATGGTTGAACAAAACCACTAATACTTTTTGGTATTTTCAAATTCTTCTGTGCCGTATCCATAGATACAGGTAATGTTGCTGAACTGCTTGATGTACTAAAAGCGACTGCAATCGCAGGGAAAAAGTTCTTAATGAATGTAAACGGATTCATCTTGCCTAAAAAGTATATCACTGAACCGTAAGTAAAACCTAAATGTATAAATAATGCGAGTAGTACAGCACCAAAATAAAAACCCATTGCCTTTATTGCTTCGACCCCTTGTCCACCAATTGCAATTGCAATTAATGCAAATGCACCAATCGGAGCCAGTTTCATAACAACATCAACTAAGAACATTAAGATTTTATTTACTTCTTCAATAAATGTTTTGACAGCTTCTACTTTGCCTTGCAATTGAGTTAACGCAAATCCAAATAATATGGAGAAAAAGATAATTTGCAACATGTTGCCCTCAACCATAGATTGGAATGCATTCGTAGGGATAATATTTATCAATGTTTCCATTACTGGAGGTGCTTCTTTTCTTTCTATTGTAGAATCAGTATCAAAATTTAATCCATCTACATAGCCAGGTTCAATAATATTACCTACAGATAATGCAATCATTAAAGCAATAGAAGTAGTAATCAAGAAGAAGATTACGGTTTTAATTCCAATTCGACCTAATTTTTTTGGATCACTTATTCCAGCAGTACCTAAAATAATGGAAATAACAACAATGGGAACTACTAATAATTTAATTAATCCGATAAAGATTTTTCCAAGTGGATTTAAAATATATGTTTCTGCTACATCAAACCATTGTGGAATGGCAAAATTAAATAATAAACCAACAATAATACCAAAAACCATACCGATTAATATTTTTTTTGTTAATGACATAAATTCACCTCTTTAATTATTATTATGTTTTGTCTTAAGCTAGCTTGGCTATAAGACTCTGTAAGACGGAGTTTGTAGTATTACGCGCAATGCTAGTTTAGTTTAATATAATAAAATATTCATTGTCAATGAAAAAATATGATTTAGTGATTAATAACAAACTTTTTTGTATATTTATACTTGCTGAAATCGTTGTTACATCAAGTGTTAGCTATATTTTAAATTTATTTTTAAAAAAATCTATAAAAATAGTTTTTGAACGCCCTTTCAAATAAATTAAATCAATATTGATATTCATTTTAATAGGCGGTGTCAAAGCAACTCGAAAAAGTTGACCTTTTTCAAGCTCTTTTTTTACACAATGTTCGGGTAAGAAACTAATTCCCATTCCCTGCAACAGCAAATTTTTTGCTGTTTCCATATTGTCTACCTCTAACGCGATATTAGGCGTTATATGATTACTTGAAAATAGACGATGGATATATAACCAGTCCATTGAACCATAATCAAAAAAAATAAGCGGTTGTTTCCCGACATTTTCTAATGTTACTTTATTTTGATTTAACAATTCATGACCTGGAGGAACAAACAAATGAATTGGATCTTCATATAACAAAATAGACTCTACTTGAGGATGTGTTTCTGTTCTAACGATACCAAAATCCACTTCTTTGTTTATGACTTTATTCAGTATGTCTTTAGAGTGACCTGTAACAATCTTAATTCGCACATTGTTAAATTCTGATTTTATTTCAGGTAATATTGAAGGCAAAACATTGTTAGAAATAGATAGTGCACTGCCTATATTTAATTCATTTGGTAAAACTACTTGCTGCATGCCATACTTTGCATCCTGATAGGACTGCAATATTTTTTGAGCATGAGGAAAAAAATACTCACCCTTATCTGTTAATGAAATATTCTTTCCATTCCGGTTAAAAAGCTTTAAGTTCATTTCACGTTCAAGTGATTGAATTCTAGCGGTGACAGAAGGCTGAGTTAAAAATAGGGCTTCTGCTGCTTTATTAAAACTTCCTAACTGACAGACATAAATAAATGCCTCAATATTTTCGATATTCATAATTTACTCCTTTACATACTCACCTACTTGAATTGATTTTACTATATCTCACACCTGATTAAAAGTTAGTAATAACTTAAATATGATATACAATGAGAGAAATCTCCCTTTATATCAAAACGTGTGGAATAGTGATAAGTTAGCATGCATTATTGGAACTTATGAATAACAAATAAGTTATAAAGTTATATTGAAATTTTAAATCTCTCTTTATCGATTCCAGTAGCTACTTCTATGACTTTTTTGGCAATGATATCTGTTGGATCAATCACACACATTTCCTCTGTTGATTTCAATACCAAAGGAACTTCAGTACAACCAGCTACAATGGCTTCAGCTCCACTTTTTTTCAATTGTTCAGCCACGAACGAAAGGTGCATATAACCTGTATCTAGCTTCCCACCTTTGATATCGTATATTCCCTGCATTACTTTTTCCTGTAATGTATAATCAGTTCGAATAAATTCAATATCATACTTTTGAAAATATCTCTGGTACAATTTTGATTTGACTGTTCCTTCTGTTGCTAATAATCCAACCTTATTAAAATTATTCTTTTTTAAATGATAAGCTGTCTCAAGAGGAATGTGTAAGATCGGAATTTGTATTGTCTTCTTTACAGCATTATAAAAAAAGTGTGCCGTATTACATGCAATAACAAGTAAATCGGCTCCTGCATTTTGTAATCGTTGTGCTGATTGTACTAATAATGGAGTTGGGTCTTCTCCTTTGCCCAGAATAGCAGAAGAACGATCTGGTATTTGTGCATTATTGTCAGCTATAACATGGATATGTTCTTGATCATCTTTTGCAGGCGTATTCTTAATAATTTTTTCCATTAAATCAACGGTTGCCATGGGTCCCATTCCGCCGATAATTCCTATCGTTTTATTCACTTTTATCACTCCCTTCAAGCATTCTAAACATTACGGTTTTAATTATAATGCTTTTTTGGAGTAAAGTATTATAGAATGATTCTATTCAATTATAGAATGTTTAAATATCCACCATAAATCAGGGCTCAGTAACCATAAGATAGGATTCTAGATCAAACCAATGATTTGTCAGCCATGTTAATTCCTCTATGAATCTTTTTACTTTTAGTGCTTTCTCTTGCAACAATAAGTCCGATTTGATCCACCAAGTAACTTCTACTATCCAAACAAGTTTAATTGCTTTAACAATTTCTGAAATAGATAACGAATAAATGGAGTTATAGCCCTTAACAAATGAAGTTAAAAGGGATATATCAATTGAATCATTGTTAAATGCGTAGGACATGATTGCTCTTCCTACATCATGCCATTGATATGAATAACAATTGCGGTCAAAATCCAAAACAATCACATCATTATTGTTAAACAATACATTGTCAGATGCAAAATCAGAATGGGTAAACCCTTTTGGAATTTGTTTAAAAAACTGATCATCAAAACTTTTAATAATGGCTTCTAACTTTTTTATCAAATGAATATGTTGGATCTGATTAAGTTTTTCAACATTTTCTAATTGTGTTTGATAGTGTTTAAATAACACTTCACGACTGTTTTCAAAATGAAATATTTCTTTTTCTGTAGATATCTCTTTAAATTGTTTATGCATCATCGCACATGTTTTACCCAAGTAATACATATGATCCTCTTTGATTGAATCAGGACTCATAGAAGAACCTTCACAATATTCCATTAACATGTACCATAGTTCAAGTGTAGGGGTTTGAATAATTTGAGTGTTATTTGTATAGATATAGGGACAGTTAACGCCATGATTTCTCAAATTAAGCTGTCTTTGCAATGCAAGTTCAATAAAAGTAAAACTTTGTTGATTGTATCGTTGATTACTGAACTGTTTTATCAAAAAGTCTCCTTTATTTGTAGAGATACACCACTTTTTATTTAACCAACCCCCATTAACTTCTTTATAGCAGTTCGTTTTAAATTCAAATGTCTTTTCCGCATGGCTTAACATCGTTATCAAAGATTCAACCATTAACTTTTCTCCTTAATTCTTTCAAAACTATCAAATCACACACCAAAATAATTAATATTTCTTTATATCTTTTTAACAAATAAAACCCGATCTTGACCCGTCCCATCATAATTTGTATGTATAGATACACCCTCAATTTCAATGTTACCTTCTTCGATATTAAACCCCATTTTTTGATGAAATGAAATGGAAGTTTTATTAACAGGTGAGGTTAAGCAATGTACAGTATTACGATCGTAATGTTTTGCTATATCAAAAAAAACATTATAAAGTTGTTTCCCTACATTACATTTTCTATATTCTGGATGAACACCAACAAAATGAATATAGGCTTTGTCAGAAAATGTTTGTGATAAAAATCCGATTAAAAATCCAATAATTTCTTCATCCTTTTCTACAATGAAACTAGTCTGATTAAAATGATTAAAAAATAGTTTTGGTAGTAAGTGCCTCATCTTTCGTCCACCCCACCATTCGTCTATTAATGGACTAATTATTTCATAATCAGTTGGTTTTAAAGAACGTATTTGCATATTCTTTCACCCCATAATTCATTATTTGCAAATAATCAATCATTTTGTTTTTGTAACTCATTAATAATCTTGTTCACATCTAACAGATCACGAATAATCCCATCATTTTCTGATGGAACGTCATACAAATTACTTTCCTTCCATAATGCCCTCATACCTACATTTCGACTTGCAATAACATCATTATCTGGATGATCCCCGAAATATATAGCTTCATCTGCCTTTACACCTAATTTTTTTAATGTATTTCGAAATATTTCAGGCTCTGGTTTTTTTATGCCCTCCCATTCAGAAATAACAATGAAATCAAAATAGTTTTCTATTTCTAGTGCTTGTATATTTTGATATTGAAACATTCCATAACCGTTTGAAATAATTGCTAACTTTAACCCTTTGTTTTTTAATGCAGCTAACATTTCCATAAGTCCAGGAAAACCAATGCAATGATGTTGAAAGGAGTTGATATAGTCTTCCAACAACTCTTCTACAGTTATAGACAAATGATATTCTTTTATCAGTTGGCCATAGACTTTATCTTTCCAAACATATCCATGATCATCTAAATCAATAAACCGTTGAATATAAGTTTGTTTGTCTATTTTCTTCAATGCATCTATTTTATTATATTGATCGTCAATAAAACGTCTTAATGATTCGTTTCTGTTAAGTAATGTACCATCTAAATCAAAAATCACGGATTTTATCATTCATATCCTCCCTTTTTGTGTCGAAAAACAACGTCCTTATAATTTTTACAGGGATTCTTACATACAGGTTTTTATGGAATCAATTTATACAATCTTTCTCAACAACCAAGAATCCAAAATATTTATCTGAATGGATGATATTTTCAAATTCTTCTAAGCTATCCAAATTAAAAACCATTGGTGAATTTTCTTCATTCCATACCAATTTGTCAAGCTCATATAAATAAGGGCCATCACCTTTATCAAGATTACAAATTACTATATTCTGTTTTCCCATAATTTTTAACTCCTAAGTAAAAATGAATTTATTTCCATGATATAACCAACATTGATAATAAATTTGCTCTTTGAATATCATTTAAGCAGTTTTCTATAAATAATCCCGATTCTAATTAGCGTTTGTTCACTTAGCTATATCAACCGCAACTCTATCACCTTTACTTGTTGGTAAACCAAGAATTCAACATTACTAGAGGAATTGTTCATCATTTGATGAGGAGTGTTAGGGAGGATCTCGATTCCCAAATATAATGTTCAGCATTCTTTTTGTTTATTTTCATATTGATCCCCCTTTTATTCTGATCATTTATCGTATAAATATTTCTTTTGTTTTTTTAGAAATAAACAGATACGGAATAGTAACTAATATGTATAAAAAAGTTCTAAAAATACTTTTTAGAATTCTATCGTTTACTGCACTCAAATATTCTCCATTTGCATAATTAGACAGAAAGTTATTAGCTGCCAAATCTATTAATAGTAATATTAAATATCCGATAAGTGTCAAAGTTATTAATTTTGGTACATACTTACTTCGTTTAAAAAATAAAACTATAATAACAAAGGAAAGCATTATAATAATAGGCATTAAAATAAAATCAATTAATACGATAAAACTCCATAATTTTGATAGACTAATCAAAATAGGAAATGAACCATTGAATATCATTGGTAATACTTCTATCTTATAATAAGCCAACACATTAATTGGAAACATTAGAAATATAAGAATTATGATGTACATGAATCCAAAACCACGTTTTGTTTCAATTGTTTGCATATTATTCCTCCATTTCCATTTTTTTATAAACCTCTTCATGTATTCTTTCAAGTTCTAATTCTTTTATTTTATCTTTTAATTCATACAAGTTGTTTATCCAAGATACTTGAGTTTCAACTTTCTGATTTTTTCGATTTAGCCAAATTCCTCTCATTTTCACTTTTTCACAAGCCAGTATGTCCGTATTTAAATCATCTCCAACATAAAAACACTCTGAGGGTCTAGTATTGGCTTTGTTACAAGCTATTTTAAAAATTTCTGTGTTAGGTTTTGCTATTCCTAAATCCCCAGCAGATATTATGATTTCAAAGTAATCATAAACTCCAATTTTTTTAAGTTTTTGAATTTGCTGCTGTGCATCTCCATTGGTTATAATCCCTAATCGATAATCTTTTAATTGATCTAAACATGGAAAAACATCATCAAAAACTTTCCAACTTTCTTCAAAGTAAGTTAAGTAGATTTGAAAATATTGTTCAGCTTTTAAATCATCAAGTGTTGATTCAACTAAATGAAAAATATCTTTGATTCTTTCTATTTTTTGTTCCTCGAATGTCAATTCACCTTTTAAAAATCTAGTAAAATGATTTTTACCAATTGTACACCATTGATCATAAAATTCATCTTCTGTAATTTTAAAAATATCAGTAAATTTGTTATAAAATTCTTTTACTGCTTGATATTCCGCTCCCTTAAAATCTAAAATCGTTTCGTCTATATCAAAAAAAATCATAAGTAAATCACTCAGATGATATATCATCTGCTCCTATTCTAACGTTTGTTTTAAAGTTGAATATAAATTATTGAATCTCCTTATTTAATTTTACTAAATAAAGCATATATGTAAGGACGTGTGTCCCCCTTAGGATTGATAAATGTATATTCTTCTTCTGCAATACATTCAAAAGAAGGAAGATATTCTTTTAAATCTTGAATATCATATCTTCTAACATCAAGACCCGCACATTTAGTTGCACCCTTTTTTGAGAACTCAGCAAAAATTGCATAACCTCCAACGTTCAGACTAGTGGTTACATTTTTGAAATACTGCCCAATAGAAACATCATCCGTTAAAAAGTGCAGCACTGCTCTATCGATCCAAATATCTATCTCTTTCAAATCTGTTGGCAGTGGTTCAGAAATGTCCTGACACAGCCATTCAATACGGTTACCCATATCCATATATTTGAGTTTTAATTTCTCAATTGCTTCTGAACTTAAATCATTTAATACTAAATCTGCCTTAGATTGTAAAAGTTCATCCACTAAACCCGATGTTCCAACACCTGAAACAAACATTTTAGATTCTTTCCATGTTGGGATTAGATTTAATATCTTTAATGTTTGTGAAAAACCTTCCTCATACCACCCTAAATTTTCATCTTCCGTTTTTTTGTATATCCCATTCCAATGTTCAGTTAGTTTCTTCAAAGTTATCTCCCCTTTTAATAAAAGTTCTTACTAATCCTTTAACCCTCTATACTTACCAGTTCTTAATTCTTTAATATAAGCTTCAAGTTCAGGCATGTTTTCATCAACAGCTTGTTTTATTGAAAGTTCAATATCATAAGGAACTCTTACAATTTGGGTTGAAACCGAACCCTGGTCTCCACTATCTAATTCTCCTTCAATAATTGCATATGATGCTAGTTTAAGATCTAAAGGATTACCGACACTTCCTACATTAAACAATGTTTTGCCTCTATAGTTTTGAATGTAAGCATTATGAATGTCTCCGTATCCTACCATATCAGGTTCTATTTCAGGAAAACCCGTACTTTCCGTATTATTAAACATAGCAAGCCTTTCTTCCATTGAATCCCAAGGTTGAACCCTTTTATACACACTTTCTGCAGATGCATGAAATAATCGAACTAACTTCCCACTCATCCAAAAATGAATTGAAAAAGGTAAACTCCTTAAATAATCTAACCTATGTACTCCTAATCGTTTCTGATGCCATAACATTGTTTCATGCTCATGTTTCAAAGTTATAGAATCATCCCAATTTCCTTTAATGACCACATCACAATGTTCTCTAACTCGATCAACCGCTATTTCTGAATGAGGTCCTTTTCCTACCATATCTCCTAAACAATAGATTTTATGTATATCTCTTTTTGTTATGTCATTCATTACTGCATCAAGAGCAGGAATATTGCCATGAATATCAGATATAATTGCAATTCGATTCATACAAACCTCCAAGTAAAATTATGATATATTTATTTATACGTTTTTAGATTAATCGCCCGAGGCTTATACACTATTTAAGATGTAATTCACCACGCTATCTTCATTATTGCTTCCTATGACCTTTGTAGCAGCCTCTTTTAGTTCTGGTTTTGCATTAGAAACTGCGATCCGATTTTTTGCAATTTTGAACATGTTTAGATCACTCGTTTTACTGCCAAAAACAGTTAGTTGTTCTTTGTTAACTCCATATTCTTTTAATAAGTAGTGGATTGCGTGTTCTTTTGTTGCTTTTTTATCATGAACGGTTAACCAAAACCATCCTTTTGTAAAGGGATTTTCTTTTAAGTATACTTCTACATGATTGGAATACATATCAAGGATCTTATTTCTAAGTTCTCTTAATATTTCATAATGTTCAATAATTGTAAAACATACAATTTGATCCTTCATTATACTCTTTAATTCAACTTTCTTTAAGCGGGTATCCTTCATTTGTTGTCTATTTATTATATACCAATTTACCCCTTCATTTGAGATGGTTTCATAATATAGACAATCTTCTTTTCCATTAAAACTGGTAATTAGAGGTGTAAATCCGCTTTCAGAAAATAAATGATATAACTCATTCGTTAAATTTGGTTCAATGTTGTTTATTACATGGTGATGTCCCGTATCCATATCTGTTATCAAAGCTCCACCAAACTCTATTACCGGTAATGTAAGAGATAAACCCTTTAAAGTTTGTCGAATGGAAAAAATACTTCTTGCACTCGCAACTGTAAAGAGCAAACCATTACGTATGAGTATATTCAATTGGTGACAAGAAGGCTCAGATAGTTGTGTTTTATTATTTAATAAAGTTCCGTCTAAACCAGAAATGCATAGGTGTTTAATTTTTTCATTTCTCATATATTTTCATATTCCTTTTGTTTAATGTACTCAATCTCACTTGTTACACAATATGCCCAAGAGATGGGATTGTTATATAACTGATGTCACTGATAATAGTGGAATTCTACAGCTTAATTTTGCCATATCCACCTGTCAAATTACAAGAAATGAACAAATTTAGTATTCCCCAACGTTCAAATAGGGTAACCCTTATAGGTTACCCATCATCAAACCAAAACGAAATCAAATGATTTATAATCATATTTTTCACACATCTCACTCACTATGTGGCTGCATTGTTTTTTGATTTCATTTCTTCTAAAATCTTTTCATTATTAGTTACGTAAGAACTATTAGGAATATACTTTGCTGCCATGTCATTATGTTTTTTTGCTTTTTCAAGATTACCCAAAGACATGTAACAGGCACAGATTTGTATATGTGGAAGCCATGTATAACATGGTTGTTGCACATACACACTCTGCCCTGGAATATCAATGACAGTAGCTATTTTGTACCAGCTAATTGCTTTTTCTATTTCTTTTTTAAATTCGTAAATGTAACCTAATCTACAACAAATCTCCGCCCTAGGCGTATCCAATTGAAACGTGTACAAACCATACTTCAACGCTTGATCATATTGTTGAAAATGAATATAACAATCAACAAGTTTTAAATATGCATAAATTCGCTCATCAACGTTCTCAGAATCTTCTTTCAAAAATTTCTGGTACCATTCTATCGCTTCTCTATGTTTTTTATGATCAAAACATTCATTCGCATAATGCAACACGTCTCTTGCAGTTAAGTCCTTGCCCTCTTCAATCGCTTTTTCATAAATTTTTATGTTTCGATCTGTATTTGGTTTGGTTTTTAAATGTTTTATAACAATATTCGTTACGAAAACAACCCCTGTAACTTCAAGTATTTCATGAACTAATCCAACCCATTGAAAATTGCACTCTTTTTTTACAATACGTTCGCGACGATGAGCAAATGTGGGGTTCCCCTCCTCATCATAGGAGTATTCATATTCCATCATGACACACTCCATGTTATGTGGAATAAGTTTGCCTTTCAGTTTTAAAATTTGTTTGCGACTTTCTTCAGGTACAATATCATCTGCGTCGAGCCACATAATAAATTCACTTGTTGCTTTTGAAAAAGAGAAATTTCTCGCTGCTGAAAAATCATCTATCCACTCAAAATCAAAAATCTTGTCGGTATACTTCTTAGCAATCTCTTTCGTTTGATCGGTTGAACCTGTATCTACAATTATGATTTCATCTACTAAGTCAGCAATTGATGCTAAACATCGATCAAGTACTTCCTCTTCATCTCTCACTATCATACAAAGACTTATTGTTGCCATAGTCATATTATCTTCCCCTGCCTCTAAACCATGATTTCACTTTTGACAAAACAATAAAATCATATCCTTAAGATACAATTTCATTCTCAAATGTATGTTGTTATATATATGAAAAATGATGGAATAGAGTTCCAAATGAGGCGAATATCCATATATATCTTTATTTTCCCAAGGAAAATCATATTAAGGAGATTTAATATCTAAAAAGTGTTAATTATAACTTAAGAATTTCTCTCCAAATTCATCTTGTTCGATTCCAGTGAGACTTTTTAACATTTTCAGATTTCATGAGTGCAAATGCTCATCTTCTTTCATTTGTCACAATTTATAACGAAAAATAATAATATAAGAAGTATACATGTTTAAGCATGAGTGAAATTATCGAACTGATGTTCGAATGCTAAAGGGGAGAATATTAATGAAAGCAAAGCGTGAAATAAATTTATATCTTGAGTTACTAAAAAAGACAATATTGTTTGAGATTTGGTCAAAAAAAGAAATATATTCACCTACAGGCCGTCCCATACCTTCAGAATTAAATGAATTCTTAAATTCTCACAATTGGCCTACCATTGCACATAGCATGATTGGACGCCCCCGAATGGATCAATTACACGACGCAATGGAAAGTGTTATAAAAGATAACATTAAAGGAGATTTCATTGAAACAGGTGTCTGGAGGGGGGGAAGTTGCATTTTCATGCGTGGATTTTTAAAAGCTTACAGTATACAAAACCGTAATGTTTGGGTCGCTGATTCATTTAAAGGATTACCTGTACCTAATGAAGAGAAATATCCACATGATGCAGGTGATATACTATGGACCAGTGATTACTTAAGTGTTTCTTTAGAACAAGTTCAACAAAATTTTAGAAAATATGATTTACTTGATGATCAAGTGAAATTTCTAAAAGGTTGGTTTAAAGATACCTTACCATCGGCACCCTTTGGTAAAATTGCTATCGCTAGACTGGATGGTGACTTATATGAATCTACCATGGATAGCTTAACAAATCTTTATCATAAGGTTTCTCCAGATGGATTTATAATTATTGATGATTACGAATTACCAACATGTAAACCAGCGGTGCATGATTTTCGTCAACAAAACAAAATAAATGAGCCACTTATTAGAATTGATCCTCATAGTGTATATTGGAGAAAACGTAAACGTCAAATGATCCCCACCTTAAAACAGATAGGGATTTGATTTATATACAGAAAAGTTCGAACCATACACATCGGCATGCTGACACATGCCGATGTTATAGAAAAAAGGGATGTCTATCCCCCTCTATGGAACTTTAACAGACATTTGTTTTGAAACATACTCCTATAGGCACAAATACTACAATAGAAGAACATTTTAACTTATTGATCAATTTTAATCATACAATTCAACAATACGATCTTTCATACAATTCCACTCTCTTCCTTTTGATGTTTCTAGACCAGAACAAATCAATTTTCCCCTTAAAGACTCATCAGAAATAACCTCTTCAATTAAACTGATAGCCATGTTAATATCACCTTGGTTATACATAAGACAATTTTCTCGATCTTTTAGATATTCTTTGTTGCCCTCATTAGGAGCAACAAGTACAATACCACCAGTTGCCATCATCTCAAGAGGTGGATATGAAAAACTCTCTAATATACTTGATTTAATCAATAAATGACATTCTTGATATATTTTATAGACCTCATCATTAGGAATCTGATGAAACAATTTATCAACCATATACCAATCTTTTGGTTTTCCTTTATATGATAAATACCATATTTCATATTTATCTCTATCTAATTGATTACTAATCTTAAAACTCTCATCTACATTTTTACCATTGTCTTCGGAGTTACCTTCTATTAAAATTTTTATTTTTTTCTCTTTAAAATTTCTTTTTTTATACTTAAAGATAGCAAGATCAATTCCGTTTGGAACATATTTTGATTGTTTCTTGTATTTTTCATATAACCAACTAGAGCACCACTTGGATATCGTTAGATATTTCAAGTTGTTGAAAGAATTATAAGTTCTGTTTGCATATATCTTCGTTGATTGGCCGTGTGCATAAAAATCGGTTTCAAAATTTTGTACCAAATAATACTTTTTCTTTACTTTTGGATAAATGTTAACAAAATCTAATGTATTCCATAATGTCGCAACTAACTTGTGAAAGAATGCCTGAAAAGTAGTATTTAAAGAAGACACCACATTAACTTCACCATCTTTATTTTTTATATTTTCATCACTTTTATCATTATTGATGATTGTTACATCATAACCATGATCTCGTAATATACTACAATGTTTAATCGTTACATTTACTCCCCCACTAATATTAGTTGAGGGTAAAACAAATAAAATATTGGGATTTAAATTTGATTCAATAAATTTTAATAATGACAATCCTGTATATGAAGTTACATTATTTTTTCTAACCCTGTGACATGCATTTTCAGCTATACTATTTCTTTTTCTGTCATCATCAATTAACAATTTCAAGTTTAAATACCAATCGTCGTTATCATTACATAATAGTCCGTCGACACCATGTTGAATACAAGTATTAAAGGCCCCTACATTACTTGCTATTGTTGGTGTTTTGACAAAAGCAGCTTCTACCCATTTATTCTCAGATTTAGCCCTATTAAAGATCGTATTTTCTAGTGGACATATATTTATGTCTACTGCAGAAATAATTTTAGGCAGCTCTTGCCAATGATGAAATTCTTCTATGATAATTTGTTCTTTATAATTTTCTAATTCATCTGGAACATCTAATATTCCAACAATTTTTATATACAAATTTTTATACTCTGACAGCACTCGCTTTATTATAGGAAGTATCATTTGAAAGTCGTCATTATGTGTAATACTCCCACTAAAATAACCGATTATTATTTTGTTATTATCAGGTACTTTTGTTTTAAGTGCTTCTAACGCTAAATATGCCATGTAATCAGAAGACACATTTCGATTAATAAATATTTCACCATTCACATATTCGCAAAGCTCTTCTTTTAATGTTTCCGTGGTAGTAATAGCATGATCACATAACTTCATCGTTTGTTGCATTCGATTGACCCCGTCCATATACAAATCATAATCCTTCTCATTCATGGTATGAATATACTTAATTTGATTCACATATTTAAAGTCTATGACTAAGTCATCTATATCAAAAAACGTTACTTTGTTATAGTACTTACACTTTATTATAAATTCTTCAACGTTTTTCGTATGTGGACATCTATAAAATATAAATCCTCTATAATACTTTACCATTTGCAAATCTAAATCTTCATAAAAGACACAATCACATGAGTAACCATTAAAATGTAACTGTTCAATCTGATGAAGTACTCTGTACCTAAAAGGATGATCTAATGTACATCCATTAATAAAAAGAATATCCTTGAAAAATTTTCTTTGTAATTTGTTATTCTGATAATCATTAAGGAGTATATCATTATTCATCTGACTAGAAACATTAGTCCTATTTAATTCATTGATAATTTGATTTTTTTTATTTATGTTGGTGATTGCTTTAAAGAGCTGTTCATTCTTTCGCCCTATTTCTTTCCTTAAATCCTCAATTTCATCATTTTTTTGCTCAATCTCTAACTCTATTTCTTTTAACTTAGTTTCTTTACTCAATCTATCAGATTGTTCTTTATTCATCTTAACACCTCTATTCGGATTCATTCATGTTCATTAACTAAATACAATTCCATTCTTTAGATATCTTATTAATAAATGAAAAATGATTCAGTTATGTTCCACTCTTCCAGAGGTTCCATGTAACTTAATTAGGAACACAATCTTAGATAAATCATAAAATATAAAGTAACTTTTCTAATTTTAAACGATATCTACATTTGAAGGAGCTATTTTTAAAACATGAATACAAGTATTATTGTTTTAAGTCACAACCAACTAACATACACAAAAAAGTGCATTGAAAGTATAAGGAAATATACTTATTCAGATTATGAACTCATCGTCGTAGATAATTCCTCACAAGATGGTACTGTAGACTATTTAAATAAACAATCTGATCTTCTTGTCATTTTAAATAAAGAAAATGTCGGGTTTGCTAAAGGGAACAATCAAGCAGTTAAGATAGCTAGTGGAGATGTTATTGTATTTTTAAATAACGATGTTGTTGTTACAGAAGGTTGGCTGGAACCCTTAATCAGCACCTTATTTTCAAGTAAGAAAATGGCTATCACAGGCCCTGTAACAAATAATGATAATGTAAATGGCTTACAGAAAATTCAAGTAGACTATAATCAAGAAACATTAGAAGGCCTTACTGATTTCTCTAAACAGTATTGTTCTAAACATAGTCAAAGTAGTAAAAGAGTATTAAGACTTGTAGGGTTTGCTCTTGCCTGTAAAAAAGAAGTATTAAATGAAATCGGACTATTTGATGAATCATTTGGTATAGGTAATTTCGAGGATGATGATTTATGCTTACGAGCTTTGAACAAAGGTTATGAAATAAGGATAGTGCAAGATTCCTTTATTCATCATTTTGGTAGGATTACGTTTAAGTCATCAAAAATTAATTATCCTAATTTAATGATAAAAAATAAAGCGATTTTTGATAAAAAGTGGGGATTTGATGTTCATCGATATTTACATCCTCCATTAGACCTGATATCAATAATTCCTAGACCTATTTCACGTGTTTTAGACATTAATTGTGGAATGGGTGCTTTGGCGATGGAACTAACTAATCAAATCGAGTGTAAAGTAGTAGGCATAGAAAAGAAAGAACATGTATTTTCTTTTGCACAAAAGCATTTGAATCAAGCCTTTCATGGTGACATTGAAACAATGGAGATATCAAAAAATAAACTAGGATTATTTGATTGTATAATTTGTAACGATATTTTACAAAAACTGAAAGACCCTTGGACTGTAGTGAAACAATTATCTGGTTTGCTACATAAAGATGGCTACTTGATAATTTTAATTCCTAATGTAAATAATCTTGAAGTGCTGACAGAACTGTTACATGGAAGTTTTTCATATAAAAATTTTGGTACCCTTAATAAGGAACATTTAAGATTTTTTACAAAGTTAACCATACCTACCCTATTCCCTCTAGAAATGATAATTGAGAATATCCTACCCATTATCCTACCCATTAAAAAAGAAGTTTCAGATAACGGCAAAGAGTTTATAGGTGAATTAGTAGAATTGGGGCAAAAGTACGGTTTAAATACCAGTGAATTATATAATGATATCATCACTTATCAATATATGATTAAGGTTAGGAAAATAGTGGATCTTGAAGATTGAATAAAGGAACACATTCCTTTTTTAAAACATAAATTATTCAATATAGAAAAATCATTGAAAATAATCTTTGAATTATAATTTCTATAAAGTGAACCATTGGTTAAGTTGTAAGATTAAAGATAGATCAGCATAGGAGGATTTCAAATGAAGGGGATTATTTTAGCTGGTGGGAGTGGTACTAGACTATATCCGTTAACAAAAGTTCTCTCAAAACAATTACTTCCTATTTATGATAAACCTATGATTTATTATCCATTATCTGTATTGATGTTAGCAGACATTAGAGAAATATTGATCATCTCTACTCCTCATGATACACCCAGGTTTAAACAACTACTGAAAGATGGAAAAGATTTAGGATTAGACTTATCCTATGAAGTACAAACCGAACCAAAAGGAATAGCTGAAGCATTTAAGATCGGTAAAAATTTTATCGGTGAAGATCATGTGTCCTTAATACTTGGGGATAATGTTTTTTTTGGTCATCAATTCATAAATTTACTTGAACGATTAACAACTCAAAATTCGGGAGCAACGATATTAGGTTATCCTGTAAAAGATCCTAAACGGTTTGGAGTTATAGAGTTAGACAACCATAAACAAGTTATTTCAATTGAAGAAAAGCCATATCTACCAAAATCAAAATACGCAGTTACAGGATTATATTTCTATGACAATAAAGTAATAGATATTGTAGAACATATTTCCCCTTCTTCAAGAGGGGAACTTGAAATCACAGATGTAAACAAGGTTTATTTAGATTCGAATGAATTACACGTTGAACTGTTAGGGAGAGGATTTACATGGATCGATACTGGGACCCATGATGCCTTGCAAGAAGCATCGAATTTTGTAAGAACCATTGAAAGTAGACAAAATTTAAAGATAGCATGTATTGAAGAAATTGCATATCGAAAAGGTTATATAACTACAGAGCAATTACTTAAGTTAGCAAAGTCTATGAAAACCAACAGTTATAGTGAATATCTGATTGACATTGTTAACAATTGAAAAATCACCTATCGGGGACCTTTTGTTTTGATATAAAAAATGAGCCTGCTACTGGGAGGAATTATGTGAATTTCATAAAAACAAAACTACCGGGAGTATTCATAATTGAACCACAATTATTTGAAGATCATCGTGGTTTTTTTATGGAAAGTTATCAAAAAGATATTTTTCTTAAAGCTGGTTTATCATCTAATTTCGTCCAAGATAATCATTCCTTTTCAAGAGAAGTAGGAGTTATTCGTGGGTTGCATTATCAACTAAATCCTAGCTCACAGACAAAACTAGTACGTGTAGCTACAGGGGTTGTACTGGACGTTGTTGTTGATATTAGAAGAGGTTCGCCTACATTTTCCCAATGGATTGGTGTCATATTAAGTGAACATAATAAGCGACAATTGTTCATTCCTAAAGGATTTGCACATGGTTTTTGTACATTAACTACCAACACAAATTTATTATACAAGGTGGATGAAGGATATTCCCCACAAAATGACAGAGGTATTGCTTGGAATGACCCCGACATTGAAATTGAGTGGCCTGTTACTAATCCAATTTTATCTAAGAAAGATGAAAAACACCCCTTCTTAAAAGAAACTGAAAATAATTTTTGTTGGGAGAAATCATAATGAATTTATTAATTACTGGTGGTGCGGGGTTCATTGGCAGCCATTTTATACATTATATACTCAATAAATATGACGATTACCATGTAGTGAATGTAGATAGATTAACCTATGCTAGTAATCTATCTAATGTAGCAACATTTGAACATCATCCCTATTATACTTTTATACAAGGGAACATCGAAAATAAAGACTTGATTACCCATATTGTGAAAAACAATAAAATTGATACCATAGTAAACTTTGCAGCTGAAACCCATGTAGACAGAAGCATTCATGATTCATCTATTTTTGTGAAAACGAATGTATTGGGAACTCAAACTCTTTTAGAAGTAGCATTAGAAAACAATATACAAAAATTCATTCAAATTTCTACAGATGAAGTATACGGTGATTTAGGTGCTAGTGGTTACTTCAGAGAAACTACTCCTCTATCCCCCAAGAATCCATATTCAGCAACCAAAGCAAGTTCAGATCATCTAGTGCTTGCCTACCACGAAACTTATGACATAAATGTAAATATAACGCGTTGTTCTAACAATTACGGTCCCTATCAATTTCCAGAAAAACTAATTCCACTACTAATTTTAAACGCATTAGAAGAAAAGGAGCTCCCTATATACGGAGATGGAACAAATGTAAGAGATTGGATTCATGTAACCGATCACTGTGCTGCAATTGATCTTGTCATTCACAAAGGAAAAACTGGAGAAATCTATAATATTGGTAGTCATAACGAGCGAAACAACCTTGAAATTGCTGAATCGATTATTGAGAAACTTGGTAAATCGAAAAAATTAATTACATTTGTACAAGATAGGTTGGGGCACGATCGTCGTTATGCCATTGATGCGATGAAAATTTCAAAACAACTAAATTGGAAGCCAAACATTCCCTTCGAAAAAGGAATCACAGATACAATTAAGTGGTACGTCAAAAATAGAAATTGGTGGTGAAAAAAACTTTAAGTGAATTTAGTAGATAGGGGGAAATCACTTGAAACATCTTAAAGTACTAGTAACAGGAGCAGACGGACAATTGGGAAGAGATATGGTGCAAAGACTTAAAAAAAATGGAGAAAAAGTGTTTGCTTTTGGCAGAAAGGAACTAGATATCACTGACATAGATCGAGTATTAATTAAAATGAAAGAAATACATCCTGATATTGTCATTCATTGTGCGGCTTATACAAACGTTAATTTTGCAGAAAAAGAACCAAATCAAGCCTTTTTAATAAACAGCTATGGAACAAGAAATGTTGCAACTGCGTCTGAACAAATAAGAGCAAAACTTGTTTATGTAAGTACTGACTATGTATTTGATGGAAGTGCATCCTCTCCGTATACAGAATTTGACCAGACTAATCCATTAAATCAATATGGAAAATCAAAACTAGCAGGTGAACAGTTTGTACGTGAATTACACTCCAAGTTTTATATTGTCAGAACCTCATGGTTATATGGAAAACATGGTCATAATTTTGTTAAAACCATGCTTACATTAGCAACAGAAAAGGACTCGCTCTCCGTCATATCTGATCAAATAGGATGCCCAACCTATACGGTAGATTTATCTGAACGAATTGGTCAATTAATACATACAGACAAATACGGTATTTATCATATTTCAAATGCTGGCAGTTGTTCATGGTATGAGTTTGCAGATTTAATATTTAAGAAGAAAAAGATAATAGTGAATTTAAAAAAAATATTATCTGATTCCTTTGAAAATGATACCCCTCGACCCTCTTACTCTGTTTTAAGTGATCGTGCTTTAATATTAAATGGTTTTGATAAAATGAGACATTGGAAGGATGCATTAATGGAATTTTTATCGGAATTAAAAATTCGTTAGGAAGTCACTGTCAAAGAGAGTTTTTCCAATTCTTCAAGTTCTCTCTCATTTTAAACTTTATTTTTCATACACTTTCTTAAATTCATCTTGCTGATTGATAATAAACTGATCATCGCATCCTTTGGGAAATAAAACACCCAAACCAAATGAGTGATCAAATTCAATGAAAGGATAATGTTTCTTCAACATCTCCCATAATTTATAAACACCAAAGTCATCTTTTTTTACAGCAATATCATGGAATAAAACAATACTATTTATTGATAACTTTGGAAACCAAGTTACATAATCATGTTTAACACTCTCAAAAGTGTGATAACCGTCTATAAGTAAAATATCAATTGTATTATCTTCAAAACTGTTTACTGCCTCATTAAATGTTGTCCTCATTAGAGTAGATATTTTAGGGAATTCAATATCAGAAATTTTCTTAACTTTTTGATATATATTTTCTTTATATTTACCTGTATGAGGGTCTCCTTTCCAATGGTCGACAGCAACACACTTCGCAGGAATTTTATCATCTTTTACAGCCTGACAAAAACTAAAATGGGACACTCCCCATTGAGTACCTAGTTCAACTACTAATTTTGGTTTTATATTTCTTACTAAATCATAAGAAAATTTCTTATGATCATTATATGTCGATATACTAGAGGATACATATTTTTCTATTAAAAATGTAGGTGAATAATAGTTCCATTTCATCTTATTCATTTCCTCCAATATAATTTATATGTATATATTGTATTTTGTGAAAAGATCCAATATATACAATCTAATACTCTATTTATTTTTTTCATTAATACTTGTGAATACATTCTGTAACAATTGATTAATTCTATTTAAAAAAGTTTCACTTTTTAATGTTATTTGCATAGCTTTTCTTGCCATTCTTTGTCTTTTAACCGGATGAGATAAATAATAATCAATTTTTTTTATCAAATCACTAGGTGAAGTATAAGTAGCAATATCCTTACCTGGTATATAAATATTTTTTAACTCTTCACGATAATCAGTTAGTTGGAAAGCTCCACAAGCAGATATTTCAAATGTTCTTGGATTCAGAGATAGTGCTGGAATTTTAATTGTATTACTATTTATTTCTGGATTCTCAATAGAGCGATGCATATTTATAACTATTTTTGTCCCATTATAGTATCTAGCTGTTTCCTCATAAGATATTCTATCGTTTATTAATATGCAGTCACGAAGTGAAGAATTTTTAAGTTGATTCCAATTCGGTCCTATAATCCGAATATTTCTCTTAAATAATTCATCATCAATTGACTTAAGAAATTGTAGTCTATCAGGATGTGCGTGCCCCACAAACAGAATATTCGTGTTGTATTTAGATTCCAAATCTTTTTTTTGATTAAATATATCATGATCTACAGCTAGAGGAAGAAAATATACATTTTCGCAACCTAATGACTTATAAAAATCTATACACTCTTTTTCAACTGTAAACACATAATCATAATTTGGTGCCAACGTTTTTGTGAAATCTGTGTAATATGGATCATCTAAAAACCATATAGCTGTCTTAAAACCTAATGTTTTTAATAAAATCACTTTAGTTGTTGGTACGTTCCAACCGTCAAAAAATATAATAAGGTGAGGGTTGATTTCACTAGCTACTTTATGAATATGTTGATTTGGTGAAACGGTATGGAAATGTTGTATTTCTTTTTTAAATGACTTAATGACTGATGCCTCTAATGTATCATAAGGGGTGCTTTTTCCAGATTTTACAAATAAAATAATGATATTCTTTTTATTAATTTTCTCGTTTATAGGATGATATGAATCACGCTTAAAGTATTTTCTTTTTCTGTTTGTAAATTTCATTATAATTCTAACTCCTTTAATCTTGATAAATTGTTCAAAGTGTTAGTTTTTTGACCAAGTACACATTGTTTAATAATCTTTTAGCACAAAAGAATTTAATTTTTATAAAAAGGATTGATCAATTATTCTTTTTTTATAATTATGAAATATATATTAATTATTGTTTATAACGATTAAAGTAAAAGAAGTTAGTTTCAAACTTGATTAGCAATAAATGGTAATTAGGATGAAAATTATGATAAGGGTGAAAATATGAATGAGCAAACTATAGCATTTATTTGTTGTGTCAATAACGAAAACCATTATAATGAGTGTAAAAATCATATTAATCATCTGTATGTTCCGGCAGGATTCCGGATTGAACATATTCCATTATATAATTGCGAAAATATAACTGTTGAATATAACAAAGCTATGAAAAACAGTAAAGCGAAATATAAAGTGTATATCCATCAAGATTGTTTCATTTTAAATAAAACTTTCATCCCTAATTTCTTAAAGGTTTTTTCAGAGGATGAACAAAATGGTATGCTTGGAGTAGCTGGTGTAAAGCAATTACCACCCTCAGGTGTTTGGTGGGAAGGTAAAGAATGTTATGGAAAAGTAATTGAGTATAGACAAAGTTATAACTATCTTTGTTTTCAAGAATTTGAATCACAATATGTTGATGTACATGCAGTTGACGGTTTAGTCGTCGTGACTCAATATGATATTGAATGGGATGAGCGAATCAAAGGATTTCACTTTTACGATACATCTCAATGTATAAGATTTATTAAACAAGGATTAAATGTAGTCATTCCACGTCAACCTATGCCTTGGGTGCTCCACTTTATTGGAAAAAGAGGAACTAACAATCAGGATTTTCGGGAATTTCATCAACTACGTAAAAAATTTTTACATCTCTATGGAGATACTCTGAAATACATTTAATGAATATATTTATTTATGAAGCAGATTAACCCCTTCCGGAGTTAATCTGCATCTAACCCAATGTTCAATTCACTTCTTTTTTTCTGTCGATTTTACTTCTGGTTTCCTATCAATACAAACCGCAGCCAATGATCGATCTGCTACAGTGCTCCTAGACGTTTGTTGGCTTGGGTCAGGGGTAGGTTCAATTCTAGCTTTAAGCTGATAACAAACAACACCTAGCTTAGGTGGAGTATCACAAAATGTAAAGTTCGGTTGAGAATTTTGATTAAAAGTCATACTCTGACCTATTCCTCCTAAAATATCAAAATAACGTATTTCAAGTGCTGAAGTTATTTGTGATGCGATAGGGTCTCCATCTCTGCAAAGATTATATCTAACAGTAGCAGTAGGGTTTATTGGGGGAATTCCCAAAATGTTACTATCTGTTCCTGTTAAAAATTCACATACTGACCAATCAAGTTTCACATCTTTCTTTGGATCCCTCACACATACTTTAACTTCAAGAATAACTTGGTCTAGATTTGTTAGTGTTACGCCTACATCTCTAAAATCACATATTACATCTGGACCTTTCTTAAAACCTGCCAATGTACTACCTCCTTTCGATTCGGATAATTTATCTTATTCAAAAAAGGTTATACTTGTATAGGCAAAGAGAGGATAAAATTAGAAAATAGACATTTGTATTGCATTGTATTGCAAACTTTTTCAAAAAACCTTTAATTTAAAAAGTCAGAGCGTCCTGCCCACTTTTCACTCTAATTACCAATTTTCCTTTATGATTTCTCTATTTATGGATACTCCTGCACAATATCCTTCACTTGCTGATTTGATTAATCCAGAAAATAAATTTTTTGCATCTCCAATAATATATAAACCAGAAACATCAGATAACCCATTCTGCTTCGTTATATAAGTATCATTTTCATCTATTCTGCAACCTAGCTTTTCTGGAATTTTACAACTTTGAGTTTCTTTTATTCCTTCAATAAAAGCTGCAGTTCTTAAAATGAGTTTTCCATCTTCTAATTGAAAACTTTGCAACTTTCCATTTTCAGAATTCAAATGTTTTATTTTACTCTCTATGATTTTAATTTGATGTTGAACCAAATTCTTTTTTTGTTCCATGTTTAGATTTGCAGAGCCATTAGTAAATAAAACAAGATTTGAACTCCAATTTTGTACCGATCTTGTATATTCAAAAATTCGATCTGAATTCCCTATTACAGCAAGTGGCTGATCTCTAAATTCCCAACCATCACAATAAGGGCAGGGAAACGCACTCCGTCCATAGATTTCTTTTAATCCATCTATATGAGGTAAATGATCCGTTACACCCGTTGCAAATAGTATTTTTCGACTATAAAGTTTAACTCCATTCTTGGTTATTGTTTCAAAATGCTTTTCCTTTTTTTCAACATGAACAACTTGTTCATTCATTAATTCAACATGCTTATATTTTGCTAATTCATTCCTACTAATATTTTTAAATTCATGAGGTTTTATACCATCCCTAGTTAAATAACCATGAGATTCATAAGTCACATTATGTCTGGGTTTATTGTCATCAATTAACATTACTTTTCTCTTAGAGCGCCCTAACACAAGTGCAGCACTTAACCCTGCTGGTCCACCACCTACAATCACAACATCAAAAAAATTTCTTAACTCTTTCATTTATATAACCTCACTTCTATAGATTTCCAGCACTATATTTTTTATTGTATTCAAGTTAAAGACTGAACGTATGGACGGCAGTGGAATTGATAAACCTAAATATTAAGAGTCAAATGTTTTTTCAACAATATAGCTACCATTACACGATCAGTTGAATACAAATACAAACATATTGAACACATTTCATATGAAAAAGTACAAATTAATATGTAATTGTCTTTAAATTCTTCGTTGGAACATTATCCTTTTCTAAATCATAGAATAAAAAAGAATCTAAAATTAAAACTGCGGAAGGATTTTCAATGACCCCGATATTGGAATTGAGTGGCCTGTCACGAATCCAATATTATCTAAGAAAGATTGAAAAACATTCTTATTTAGAAAATATTGAAAATAATTTTAATAGGGAGAATACATAATCTGTATAAAAACATAATGTTTAAAATATAGTGGATTACACACTCTGAGATTTTCATGGAAACATCTTGCAGTATTATAATTTAGATTTTGAATGTGATACTTCTCGAGAAAATGGTCAGTTGTTTATTGAGTAATCGTTTTTTTATCAAAACAAATAAAACTAGAGGCAATTAATGTCCCTAGTTTATTACTAAAATTTATAAAGATTTTGTATATATTCATAGACTCCCTCATTCCATGGACGAAGCTCATCAAAACCTTGAACTTTTAAAGCCATATTTTCTAAAGTTGAATATTTTGGTCTCAAACTATTCGGTGCTGAATCTTTAACTTTAATAGGAACTAAATGATAGTCACTTATACCCAAACTTTCTAGTACAAGTTGAAAATAATCATACTTTGAACAAATTCCACTACTTGTAACATGATAAATTCCATACAAATCAGTCATCATGATTTTAATTAGAAATTGAGCTAAATCACTAGTTGGAGTTGGAGATCCAAATAAATCCGTTTCAATGTTTATGTTCTTTTTCTTTAATGTAGCATCTTGCATCCACTTAATAAACCTCTCACCGCATAACCAAGATGTTCGAAGAATAAAGTATCGGCTGTGCAAAGTTTGCACTATTTTCTCTGCTGCAGCTTTAGTTTTTCCATAAATATTCACTGGAGAGGGTTCATCAAATTCTGTATAACTAGGATGTAGACCATCAAATACGTAAGCTGTACTTAAAAATAAAAATTTTGCATTAACTTTTTCTGATGCGACAGCTACGTTACGTGTACCTAAAGTGTTTAAATGATAAGCTTGATCAGGATACTTTGTTAGAAAATCTACATTAGCATTAGCAGCACAATGAATGACTATATTGGGTTGAATGTTATTTATAATTCGATTCACTTCATCATAATTTGTTACGTTCATTTCTTCTTTTGTAAATTCATGTACGTTTAAATTAATATTTCCTGTAAGTTTTATTATTTCTTTTGCTAATTGACTTTTAGCACCAGTAATTAAGATTTTCATTTCCCACCTCCTGAATAAATAACTAGAATATTCTCTTTTTCAGAATTAATCAATCAAGAATTTACGTCTAAGGATTGATATAGTTCCGATATAATTTCCATTCTCTGAAGAATATTCTCCTTCTCATTCATATATATAATGTCTTGACCAATCACTTTTTGGTAAAAAGCATCTATCATATTATAAAAGTGATTATCTTGTTTCACTTTTATAATTTTTTCATTATTTTGTTTCACAACTAATATTTCTGCATCTAAATTAACCGGTCTGGAAAAACCTCTATTCACTTTTAAATAACCATCACTTCCCCAAATGATATAATCATTACGATACGTATACCCAAATCCATAGGTAAGATGAGCAGAGAAAGAAGTGAAATGTAATTGTAAACTACCTCTCGTATCAACCTCTGAATTATCATCTTTATATATTTTATAGTTGTAATCTTCTAGTTTCTCATTTGCTAAATTTAAACATAAACTTAGTGGATATATTAAATTATCTAAAGTTGCTCCTCCTCCAATTGTTTTTTGGCTTCTAATATTATCTTGTGGTAATGATGGAAAACCGAAAGATGCTTGGATGGATCTTATTTTTCCAATTGTACCGTCCAAAATACTCTCTCTGACTTTTTGGTACAGTGAGTGATAGGTATACATCAGGGCTTCCATTGCAACTATATTATTATGTAAAGCTAACGATACTAATTCTTCAGCTTCTTTAAATGAAACTGTAAACGTTTTTTCCATTAAAAGATGTTTTCCTGATTGAAGTACTTTTTTTCCCCATAGATAATGAAGACCTACAGGTAAAGATACGTAAATGGCATCTATATCATCATCATTTATTAGCTCATCATATGAATACGGTAATGTTTTAAATAATTTAGAAAATTTCAATGCTTTATCAGTAGATCTAGAAGCTATCCCAGCCAGCTGAAAATTTGGATGATTACAAATGGCTGGTAAGAGTGCTTTTTGTGAAATATTTGAACAACCTAAAACACCAATTTTAATGATTTTCTTCATTCATTCATCACTCCAAAATCTACACATGAAATTATCGTTCTTGCTTCTACATTTACAAAACATTCTTTTTTTAACATTTCTTTTAATTGATACAGCGTTACCCATTTATAACCATTTTTTATCTTGATTTCATCTTCAATAAATATGATCATATATTTATTTTGACAATGATAGAATCTTCCTCCTTCTTCCGATAACATTTGGGAATAAAGAATTTTTTCATTTTTTGCATTCTGAAAGAAATCCATATAGGTAACTGAAGAAAATGAAGAAACATTATGGACAGTAGGTCCAAGTTCAACTCCATCATGGTAACCATATTGCTCACAAGCTTGCGCTAAAAAATGATACAGTCCATTTATTTTTTTCACTATAAATCCGTTTAATTTAACCTGATGATCAGCAACAATAGGCTGTGACCAAGTATTAACTTCTCTATTTTCTATGTGAATTTTCAAATAATTAACCTCAAATTCATCATAATTATGATTAAAAATACGTTTATTATTTTTCTCCCAACAACCTTTATCTAAAAGTTCATTTAAACTTATCATCTCTGTTTCATATCTTTTCTTCTTTTTGAGATCTAATAACCATTCGTTAATGTGTTCTAATGAATAAATAGCACCCTTATGATTAAGAGCAGATTGCAATAACATTTTGCCATGTAGATTCCACTTTATCTTTCTTTCATAATCCTCTAACTTATCAGAGGACTTTTTGTTGTCTAAATTATGGTTAGAAAAACTGAAACATGAAATAATAGACCTCAGATCCATATTAATAAGATTAGGTTTTCTTAATAAATCAATGATCTCACCTAATGTGATCCAATAAAAATCGGGTCTTAGTTTAATTTGATAACCTTCTGCTAATTTTACAATCATATTATAATTTCTCTTTGCGTAAAATTTATTTCCTAGTTCTGATTGTAATTGCTTAAAAATCACTTTAGAGTTATTAGAATTAGTAAAGTATTCAAGATAAGGTACTGATTTTCCACGATGGACCTGTGTATAATTACTCTCAGTAGCTTGAACTGTAGGGGATACTTGTATGAAATTCACATTTCCTGGCTCGATTTTAAGCTGTACTAATAAATACATAACGCCATCTTTCTCTTTCATGATTAACCCGAGAATTCCATGTTCCGGTTGATTTATGATTGGACGATATAATAACTTTTTATGAAGTTGATCTTTAATTTTCATTCCTTGTATTACAAAAAATTTCCCACTCTCATGTTTAAGATTACCAGAATGATCAAAAAACCATTTGTCCATTTCATGAAAGGAAATTTTTTTAATTAATGGAGTCACTTTATGATCTACGAAACTATTATTTTTTATCCTATTTGATAATTCTTTTTTATTGATAAATGAGCTAATGAGTAATGGTCTATTTAATGCTGGATTATCTATGACATCCATTCCCCCAACTCCTCCTCATTCTTAAATAATCATGTTGATGTATATAAGGTGACCTTATTGTTTATAGAGATCCTCCTTCTTCCACTAGCATATACTTTTAACGCATAATATGTGCCTTGGAATTAACATTTCAGCTTAAAAGCATCCAAAATAACATCTCCATTCAAAAAAAAATACATATAAAAAACGCCACTGATCTCACAGTGACGTTTTAACTAACATGAATTGAATTATATTGTTTTTAATTTTGAATTTAAATGATGTATAATATCTTTTCGTGTTACGATTCCAATAAAATGTTCAAGGTCATCAATAATAGGTACAAAATTTTGTCTGATCGTTAAATCTATTAAATCCTCAATTTCTCCCCGCACATGGATAGATTTATAACTGTTATATAGTGGGATGTCATTTAATTTAATTTTGCTGTAATTGTCTATTGATTCTCCAATCATTTCGTGCATCTGCCATAACAAATCACCCTCAGATATTGTTCCTATATACTTACCTTGATCATCAATAATAGGGACAGTTGCATAACGATAATGTTTCATCTTTTCAAGAACTTGTCTCATACTCCATGATTCATTTAAATAAATGACCTCAGATTTTGGTGTTAGAAAAAAAGCTACGTTCATTAATGTATCACCTCGGTTAAATTACTTCGTTTTCTCTTTATTAACATTTCATGATTTTATCGAGGGAGTGAGGAATATCATGAATAAATCCATTTACTATCATAACATAAAGTGCTCATATTTTCAGATGACATTTAAGTGGATAAAAATTTACCTACCTTTATAAACTATATTATTCAATATACTAAAGTTAAATGAGTGCTACGTGAAAATAAAATAAATTAACTTCAACTATACGCTTGCTGTTTTTTTCTCTGAAACCCTAATTAGGTTTGTGCTAGAAAGTGTAAATAGGATTAGACCAAACCAAATAAACATGAAACTAATCAGTTGTATTTTTGAAAACGGTTCATGATATACAAATATAGCCAGTATTAGACTTATCGTTGGTGCTAAATATTGAAAAAAACCATTTAATGATAAGGAAATTCTTTGTAATCCCTCAGCAAAAAATAATAATGGTAAAGCTGTTGCTACTCCCGTACAAATTAACAAAATAGTTGTTGATAGTGAGGATGTTAAAAATGTCCCGGTACCTTTTCCTTGTAGGCTACTTAGATAAATCAATGCTATTGGTAATACTAAAGCTGTTTCAATGGCCAGAGAAAATACAGAATCAAGCTTAATTATTTTTTTTACTAATCCATATAATGCAAAACTAAGGGCTAGAGCAATTGATATTAGAGGGATTTGTCCATGTTGAATCGTTAATATAGCTACACCTATTCCTGCAAAAAACAACGCAATGAAATGCCAATTGGACATCTTCTCTCTTAGAACAATCACTCCTAATAATACACTAAGTAAAGGATTCATATAATAACCAAGACTTGCTTCAACTATTTGTTCATGATTCACAGCCCAAATATATATGAACCAATTACAGCTAATAAGTACCCCTGCAATTAAAACAGGTACCATACTTTTGGGAGTTTTCCAAAACAAATATATCTGCTGCCTGAACGTTGAAGATTTTTTAGTTACATAAATAATTCCGATTACGAAAACAAAAGACCACACAATTCGATGAGCTAAAATTTCTCCTGCTGGGACATGTTCGATCCACTTCCAATAAATCGGAAGCAATCCCCATAGTACATACGCTGCAAGTGAGTATAAAGTTCCAATAAAAAATGTATTTTTATTTGTATTCAAACAAACAACCCCTTGTAATAAATTAAAAATAAAATGATATATAAATATTACTTCTTATAAAGAATCAGCTATTTGATCAACTGTATATTTTTCTTCTTCTAGAGTATTATAAAAATGTGGAGCTATTCGAATGATAAATTGTGCAATACCAAACCTCTTATAAAATTATATAACATTTTGTTTAACGGAGTTATGAAGATTGCGAATGTATGTTATCGAATTTATTGATAAATAATAGGCAATAATACTTAACTGTAATTGTATGCTTATTGCCTATCACTTGACTTTACCTTACTTGTGAAACATCAATCCCATTTAAATGTAATACTAGCTATAATAAAGGCTACAATCATCCACCCACTTAATAACAGCGCTTCACTCCATAGAGTTGTTAAATCAGCACCTACATTCATAATCTGTCTAAAAGCAGTACTTAAATGAGCAATTGGTAAAGAACTTACAATAGGCTGTAAGTAAGATGGCATATCGTCGATTGGAAAAAAGACACCACCTAGAAATAATAACGGGAATGAAATAAAGCCTGCTATAGGTCCTGCACTCTCAGGTGTTTTAGCTACAGAAGCAATAATGAAACCTATTGACATAAAGGTTAATGTTCCTAAAACGACAAACATAATTAACAATAACCAAGATCCATTTACTTGTGTTCCAAAAATGAAACTTCCTACTAATAAAACGATTAAAGCTTGAAGACCATTTAATATAAGTCTTGCTGTAATTTGAGCAGCAATAAAAGTAGACGCTTTTAATGTTGTACTTTGCATTCTTCGAAGAACTCCTCGTTCCCTCCAGGATGCAATTTGACCAGCAACACCATTAAGGTTATTTGACATGATCATCATCGCTACAATACCTGGGACAAGAAAATCAATGTACTGCAAATTTATAGATTGTAATCCTTCTTGTTGTACTGTTATAACAGGTTCATAACCAGCCATTTGTTTACTAATATGATCTACTACACCTTCAACTAATCCAATCCCTATGGTTGATCTTAATTGATCTGTTTCATCGTAATATAAAATAATACTAGAGGTTCCATCTTCAGAATTCACCTCATCACTATAACCTTCAGGTACGATTGCAATGAGTTGAATATCTCCTTGTTTAAGTTGTTCCTTCGCAATCAACTCATCCTCTGATAACTCAAATTGTACAGATACAGGAGCATCTATAGAAGTTTGATTTGATATCAATCCATCTACAAACATCCGGGATTCCATGGATTCATCCATATCAATGATAACACCTTGTAAAGAAACGTTACTCCCTCCACCTAAAAAGGAGCCAATCATGATCATTAAAAAAATAGGAAAAAATAATGTCCAAAAAAGAACCTGACGATTGCGTCCAAATATTCTCAACTGTGCTATCGTTAACTGTCGATATCCCTTCATTCTTCTCTCAGACTCCTTCCTGTCATATGTATAAATACATCCTCTAATGTAGCCGTTCTAGTTTGTAAATCCGCTAAATTAATCTTTTTTTCTTCTGCTTGTTGTATTAAATCTGTTAAAGTTTCCTGTAATTGATCTGTATACAATACATAAGTATCATGATGTATGTCCACTTGTTTAACAGCTGCCATAGTACCAAACTCATGCTCCATCTGTTTTTTATCAGTATCATTTAACAATTTCATATTTGATAAATTAAACTCCACTGCACTTTGCGAGTCTAAGCTTTTTATTAACTCTTGAGGTGTGTTCAAAGCAATGATGTTTCCTTGATCTACTAAACAGATACGATCACATAAAATATGGGCTTCATCCATGTAATGTGTAGATAATATAATCGTTTTCCCCTTCTCTTTTAATTTTAAAATAATGTCCCATAACGTTCTTCTAGCTTGTGGATCAAGGCCAGTTGTTGGCTCGTCCAAGAAAATCACTTTTGGATCATTAACTAAAGCTAAAGCAATGGCCAAACGTTGTTTTTGTCCCCCTGAAAGATTTTTCACCCTATCGTTCATTTTTTCCTCTAAATTGACACTTTTTAACAAAGGTTCAATTTCTACAGGGTTAGGATAAAAACCTGCGTACATTTTTGTGATTTCTTTCACTTTTAATAAATCAAACAATGAAGTAGATTGAAGCTGAACACCGATAACTTCTTTTACTTTATTCAATTGTTTTTGAGTATCAAAACCAGCGACCAATGCCCTCCCACTATCGGGTTTTCTCAACCCTTCAATCATTTCCATAGTGGTTGTTTTCCCGGCACCATTTGGTCCTAACAATCCAAAAACTTCACCTTGATTTACTTCAAAATTAATTTTATTCACCGCAATAAATTGACCATATTTTTTATACAATTCTTCTATTTTTATAACGGGTTCACCCTGATTTAATTCACTCATATCCTTGTTTCCTACCTTCCTATGAACTTTAAATCATTTCTATTACCAAATTATATCATTACATATCGTAAACAAATACTTTCACAGCCTCACCCTAATCATATTGAGATTTCTATATTACTCTTAATTAAACTTGATTGACTAATCTAAAACCTGAGTGCTTCTAAAATCTTCTCTCCGAGTTTTCTATTTTCTCCTTTAAAGGGATAACAGTGAATATGAATGGCTGGATTAAAATTTAATTCTATAATGCTGTAGTTTTCTTCAACATATTGTGAATAATCATCTTTAATGATCATATCTACACCGCAAATAGAAGCCCCCACTGTTTGTGCTGCAGATACGGCAACGTTTTTATACGAACTATGAATAACATCTGTAAAATCAATACTATCTCCACCAGTACTTATATTAGAGTTCTCTCTTAAGTAAACGATCTCGCCCATTTTAGGAATGGATTGAAAGTTTAACCCCTGCCCCCTTAAAAACATTTCCTCATTTTCGCTTAATTTTATTTTTTCTAACGGAGTTCTATATCCCTTGCCTCTTAAAGGATTTTTATTTTTTTCCTCTACTAATTTTTGTATATTCGATTGTCCATTCCCTGTTACATTTGCAGGTACACGATGCAGAATACCCACAACTTCATCTTGGATCACAAAAAAACGATATTCTTTTCCATTTATGAATTGTTCAATCAAGATAGAGTCATCATATTGAAAAGCTAATTCAACCGATCTCTCGAAAGAGGCTTGAGAATAATCCCCTCTTAATATTGATATACCCAAACCAAAATTTGTTGATTTTGGTTTTGTCACGATTTCCATTTTTTTAAAATACAGGTAATTCGATAATGCCTCATCCTTAGTTAGATAATGTTGACCCATTGGGACATGTATACCTTGTTCGTTTAACACTTTTTTTGTTACTAATTTATTTCCCATCACTTGAATGGTACTGTATGAATCCAACGAAGTTTTCGTAGCTTGTTTAATATATTCTTTCTTAGATCCATTTTTCAGCAATATAAAATTGTCGTTTCGATCTAAAATTTCAAAATGAATTCCTTTCTTAATTGCATCCTTTAATAAAATTTGTGTGGATAGCTCCATATCTTCATAACCTAGAAGGTTGTATGATTTTGTCTTACTTTTATTCAAATACTGTTTTGCTTTCTCCATATGAAATTGAATAAACGACTTTTCACGAATTCCTTCTAAGATTAGTGATGAGGTACCTTTTTCAGGATGATTGAATTTATGTTTTGCATCATAAATAATTTGTTGAAAATAATCCTTTCTAATGCCAAGTTTAGAAACAAAAGTGAGCATCTCATCTAAGATTTCAATCCCCCATTTATGAATTGAAACAACCTCTTGTACAGTTTTAAAAAGCATCAAGTTTTGCTTTCTACCTAAACTTGCAGCAAGCTCATGATTTATTAGAGAAGTCATCTGTGAATGTTCATTTTTATTTACTTCTTTCTTATATAAACCAAATAAAATAAATAAATGTACAAAGTAAAGAGTTTCTAAATCTACACCTATGTTCAAAAAAGGATTTAAATCGAGAATCCTCAACTCTAAGTACTCAATCCCTTCACTCTCTAACGATGTTAATAAATCTGAATTATTGTTTGATTTCAGACGTACTGGACTGTAATATTCCTTTGCACTTTGAAGTTTTCCATTCTTTATCAGCTTTTTAATATCACTCACATACTCATCTACAGTACGATAGGATACGATCAGCTCTCCCTCATTTCTATAACCACATACCCCATTCCGAAATGAGCTTGCATATTGAAAATATGAACTTTCTTGATCTAACTTCTCCATGATCTCAATGCATTCCTTATTATAACTTGTATGCACCCCTGGACTAGCACCAAATAAATAAATGAGCAACCATCTATATTGCAATATATGCCTGCTTATTTGTAAGTAAATATCGTTTTTGAACTGTTTATACGTTTTATTTGTATCTGCTTCTTTGTAAATCTTATTTAAAAACTCCTCTTGTAAAGAAAAGTTATAATGAATCCCAGAAATCATTTGTTTCTTCTTACCGTAACCAGCTGCTAATTTTTCTCTGTATTGCTCTGCTTCTTTTCCCTTTATTGAATTTTCGTATTTTGCAATTGGAATCTGTTCTTCTTCAGGAAGCATCGGAGGATTACTCTGTGGCCATAAATATTCTTCTTTAAGCTCTAAAGTAATGATATGATGGATATTCTCTAAAAAATTAAAACACTCTTCAAGCGTATGAAACATAGGTGTAATCATTTCTATTTGACTTTCAGAAAAATCAGTCGTAATAAAAGGATGTGTTAATTTATTTCCAAAAACTGCAGGATGAGGGGTTAAAGCGAGTTCACCAAATTCGTTAACTCTTACATTTTCTTTCTCTAAACCAAAATTCCCTCTTAAAAGTTCATGTTCCAGCTTTAATTTTTGAACAATATCAAAAAATTGATTCTCCACCTAATTCATTCTCCTTTCTTTCCGAGTTAAAACTTGCATAATACAAGTTTTAACTCGATATTCACTTACTTTGTTGGAATACAACACACTTCAGCTTTATTCATCGAAATATTTAATAGTTCAATGGATCTTATGATTGTATCTCGTTCGAATTCACTTAATTGGTTAAATACTTGTTCAAGATAAACGTTAAATTCTTGATCTATTTTAGATTGAAATTCTTTCCCTCTATCTGTTAAAGACAAAATATGAATTCGATTATCTTTTAAGTCAGGTGTTTTTTTAATTAAGTTTTTGTCAATCAAGTTCTTAACTTGACGACTAAAAGTTGTAATATCCATACTTAATGCGCCGGCAATATCCTGCATAGAAGGTTGATTTTGACGATTGACTTCATATAATATATGACTTTGCACAAGTGATAGTTCCTTACCACAGCAATTTACACAAGACTGTTCGTTTAGAATACCAAACTTCCTAGATAATATTAACATGGAATCCCTAAACTGATTCATTGTATCAGCCCCTTATTGTAATTTCCAGTTAAATTATACCTATATTACTTGCTGATTGCAAGTAAGTGGATAAGCATTTTCATTTTAATATTAACAGTTCGTGAACTCCCACTTATTCAAGAGGAGCAACGAACTATAAAAATCTGTTTCTACAAATGCTAGATCAGCACTTCCTGCGCTGGAAATCAGAAACTCTATTTTACACCTAACAAACTGAGTAATTCTAGGTCTAAATCTAGCATCTTTCTCTCTTTTTTAATATGGATATTAATATCCATACCTGTTTCTTCTGAGTTTAAAATGACTTTATGTTGTAATTCTTTTATTGAATACCCTAAATAACTACATATTTGATGAACTGTTTTATTTGAGACTCTTTTTCCACGTTCTATTTTTGAAATTGATGAAATTGACAAACCACTTTCTGCAGATAATTTTTTTTGTGTTAGCTGTTTCATTTCTCGAAGTAAATAAATGTTAATCCCTATCATTTCAGATTTTGTAACTTCTCTATTTTCTAGTTCCTTCATTTTATTAAGTATTTTTTGTGAAGGTTTGTGTAGAATCATAGTTCCCATCTTGATGTCTCCTTTAAATCCGTTAAAGTCCTTTTAATTTTTCGGTTTTTACCTCTTAAATGTTTAATTTTAATAGATTCATTTTAAAATAACAATGCTTTGAAAGATTTTATTATTATTTATAAACAACAGTTGTAAACATGCCACCAGTATTTGTTGTAGAATTATTAGATAAATGATGAGGAATATGACAATGTAATGGCCATATCCCAGGATTATTGGTATAAAACTGAGTATCATATGTTTCACCAGCACCTACTAAAATCGTGTTTTTCAAATATTGATTACTCTCTGTAAAAGAATTTCCATCTGTAGCAGTCACTATAAATTGGTGTCCATGTAGATGGATGGGATGAGCATTCATTCCTAAATTACCAATGCGAATTCGTATGTTTTCACCTTCTTTAACGAAGAGTGGTATTGTATAAGGAAAGCACCTTCCGTTTATTGTGAAGAAATTTAATTCATGCGACAGAGGTTCAAGATCATATGTACCTGGTGATAAAGTCCCTTTCTCAAGTCCTATAACTGCAAATTCCTGTAACATCATAAAATAGTCTCTTTGAATTACGGATTTCTTTTGAGGTGGTTCTAATATAATAAAAGTTCCACCAAGACCCATCATTTCTTGTTTAGCAGTATGATAATGTGTATGATACATATGTGTACCTGGTGGGTTAATAATATTAAATTGATAGTCAAAATAATGATTTGGATCAATTCTAGGGGAAGGTTCTACTTCTGGAACCCCATCCATGACATTAGGTAAATCAATCCCATGCCAATGGACACTCGTTGGTTCTGGAAGTTTGTTATATACTCTAATATTTACTCTATCCCCGTGAAAAACTTGTATTGTAGGACCTGGGATATACCCATTATACCCCCATCCATTCATATACAACCCCGGCAGCAATTGTTGGGTCACAGGTTCGGCTACAAGTGTAAAATGTTTAATACCGTCTTTCATAACGTAAGGAAGGTTTGGAATGCCTGGAGTGATAACCAATATTATTCCCCCTCAAGAAGCTTTTGTTTTTATTGTATGAACATTCTTTAAGAAATAGATATAATACAATCCAATTCATCTTTTTACTTCAATTGAAAAAAACTCATCAGCTAGAACTAATGAGTAATCACCAATATTAAAGAATTTTAAAACAAATATTATTTAATCATACAATGATCTCCAAAGATAAAACGCAGCGTAAGACTCCCAACCTGTCCATTGTTTAACTAGTACCTTTATTTCATCAATAGATGGTTTTTGATTTAATGCTAAGATTGCTTTTAAAGCATTGTGAATTCCTACATCTGCTATTGGAAAAGCGCTATTGATAGAATAACACTTCATAATCGTATAATCCGCTGTCCATTTTCCTACTCCCCTAATAGAAGTAAGTTGATCCACCATTTTATTATAATTGTTTTCAAATCCTAATTGTTTTTGATTTAAAGTTCCATCCGTGATCTTCTTTGCAACCCCAACAATATACTCTGCTTTTCTTGTTGATATCTGCATTTCCTTTAAATCTTCAATTGGGATTTCACATATATGATTTGCCTTAGGGAAAATCCAATAATCTTCATCTTTGTATGTAAATTTTTCACCATATGCCTGAACAAAACGTTTTTTTAAAGTATAAGCAAACCTCAAATTGATCTGTTGTCCTAGAATAGACCAACATAATGCTTCAAATAAATCATTGATTTTAATTAATCTTAATCCGTAATAATCTTTAATAAGCTGTCCCATTATAGGATCTTTTTTTAAAGATGAATAAAAGGGGGCTAATTCTGTATCAAGATCAAACATATCCCAAATATATTTTGCAGTTTGAGCTCTCATCCAATGGGTAGGAATTCCCTTCAAAAATGTAATGATCATTTTTCTATTAACACTTGATATTTCTAACAGCACAAATTTTTGATCAAATTTCAGTAATTTAAATAGTTTATTTTGGACGACCTTATGTAAACATTCTTCTTCTGATCTTTTTAAAAAGACCAAACATTCAGTAAAATCAAATTCTTCAGGTACTTCGATTTCAATGGTATCAACATAGTCAACCCATTTGACATGAAAAACATTAGGGTTACACAATTTACAAGGCTGAAAGCCCTTAGCATCTGCTTCAGCATAGGTTTGAACAAATTCTACATTTTCAGTTTTAGGCAAGGTTGCCTCACATGAAATTAAACAATAAGTTTGAGTTAACTTATTACACATAAAAAAATATCCATCATACGATGAATCCCGATTTTTCATAATTCGATACATCTCATTATGATAAAACTTATGTTCCATAAATAATTCCTCATTTCTTCCTATCTATACTTTTTATTTATAGTATACAAAAAAATATCGAAATTTGTTCTGAAATATCACCGTTCTTGAAAAATGATGTGACCACATCTAGGATAACCATCCGTTTGGTGACTACGTAGATACGATCGATACGGTATATTAGCGGAAAATCTGTAGAGTGGAACATCAGTCCAGTCAAACCTCCAACAAAACTAATACAATATACTAACTAAAATATGAATGGAGGTGAGACTTATGGGACACTTCGACGAATCTATATGTGATTGTTGTGTCTGTCCGATGCAATGTGTGTTAGAGCAGTTGGTGGGGAGAGAGAACGTTGGAATACTAACTCTTACAACTGACAATAGTGGCACATTGCTTAGTGTGGACAATTTAATCGCTTGTTTGGAATCAGATCAATTTGGAACAGAAGGCGATATTTTCAAAATTCCAATTCATAATATTTGTGCTGTTGATATTTTAGCACTAATTGATTTTAAATTAAAACCCATTAGAAAAAGTACTGGAGAATGCTCGTGTACTGAAGAGCCAACAACAAACTTAGCACAATCTATGATAGGGGAACTGGTACAAATTGTAGCTGGTCAATTTGAAACTTTTTCGGATGAGACCAGAATTATAAAAGTTGGAGAAGGAATTGTAGTTACTAGTGATGGACAAAATACATCTGCTGTATCTAGTTGTAAAGCAGAAAGATTTGGCCCTCCACCGTCATCCTGAGGACTGGATTCTTTTAATACCGATAATATCTATTTCAAAACCACATTTCTCAAATATTCTCAATAGAAGAATTCGGCGAGACTTTTTAATGAGTAGTTGGTGCAACACGAAGTTTTAATCTAAGGAGTAAATTTCATCAAATAAAAAGTCTTAGTGACTGTGGCCAAATGAAGAGAAATAAATTCAACATTGTTGTGCTTATTATTTGATGAAAATGCTCCCCTAAAAATGTTAAAAAGAGTGATAGGTCTGAACACATTATATTAAATGAACAGTGGGGACTATAACAGCGTCTTTTTCTTTTTCCTAAATATTGCAGATCTTTATTTCAATGAGGAGGTAGCAAGATTCACTTATATAATGGATAATAACCTAGTGCATTTAACGCTTCGGCCATCAAGTAATATCCTTTACCATTCGGGTGAAAATTGTCTGATGATAATAATTCTTTTTCTCTACCTACAAAAATTGGATATACGTTAGCAATTCCAATATTCTTACCTTCAAAGCTTTCTATATGTTGATTAAATCGTTTAACCCAAACTGCAGTTCCTGGTATTTTTGGAAATGGATTATATAAATTCATACCTCTGAGCATATAATTTTTCTTATTATGTTTTTTTAATTGATGTATGATATCAATGATGTTGTCAAAATTATAATTAAATCGTTTAAGGGCTGCAGCTAATACACTTTCATTTTTACTTCTTAAAAATTGCACTGCAGCATTTTTCATATCATTTCCACCTACTGTTATGGAAATCATATCCGCTTGCTTAATTAGCAGTTGAATATCCTCAAAATTAATAACCATATCTAAAACATCCTCTGAAGTTGCACCAGATACACCCATATTTTCACAAAAGATATATTTTTTTAATTCTCTATTTGTCTTTGAAATATACTGAGGAACAAAACCATATTGCGGAGACGAAGCACCCACACCAACCGTTAAGGAATCACCTAAAGCTAAATAATTAATCAACTTATATCATCCTCTCTAGTCTTTGTATTGATTGACCGATCTTTTTTTGGTTCTATATCCTATGCATTAAATTGTTAATGGGTTCACGCCCATTAAAATAAATGACCATCATTGTTTTTGGTTCTAGAGAGAATAGTTAAAAATAAAAAAACCCTTTAAGTATGATGGATATTTCATGTATGAACCCCCATGAAATTTACACCTTTCTTAAAAGGAATTTATATATATGGATGCAAGAATGAATTACTTTGCATTTACCTTCGTACTAAAATAAAATTTCTTTAACTCTCTAAAACTGATAAAAGTTTTTCGTCTTTCATCCCAAAGTTTGAAACGAAGTGATTTCAAACTAGTACCTATTTTTATCGTTGTCGCTTTTTTTAATTCAGATATTGATTTATGCACTTTTTCCAAGTTATAATTTGGTATTTTTGAACTAAGATGATGGACATGATGAAAACCAATATTCCCAGTGATCCACTGTAAAATTTTTGGTAATTTATAATATGAACTGCCATCTATTGCTGCTTTAACGTAATCCCAATTTTCTTCATCTTCAAAGTAAGAATCTTCAAATTGGTGTTGAACATAAAATAACCATATTCCTAATACACCACTTACAAAAAGAATGGGTGCTTGAATCATTAAAAATGCTTTCCAACCAATGACAATACACATTAAACTATATAGAGCAATAATGAATAAATTAGTCATATAAGTGCTGATTCGTTCTTTTTTTCTTGCATCTTTTGCATTAAAACGATTTAAAATGATTAAAATATAAATTGGACCTAAGCCAAACATAACAAGTGGATTCCTATACAGCCGATATGCCAATCTTTTCCAAAATGATGCTTTTACATATTCATCTACTGTAAGAACCCATATATCTCCAGTACCTCTTTTGTTTAAATTTCCATTCGTAGCATGATGAATGGAATGTTCTCTTTTCCATTTTTCATAAGGAAACAGAGTCAAAACTCCACTAATTGAACCAAGAATATCATTTTTCATTCGACTTTTGAAAAAGGATTGATGGCAACAATCATGAAATATAATAAAAATACGTACTAGAAACCCTGAAGCAGGGATTGAAAACAAAAGAGATAACCAAAAAGAAACACTTAAACTTTGATACGCTGCGAACCAAAGTATAAAAAACGGCAGAAATGTATTCAATATTTGCCTCGTACTTGATTTGGTACTAGATTTTTCGAAAGGTGCTAGCAATTTTTTAAAGTTAATTCGATTTTTTTTACTCATGTTTTCCTCCTAAACAATTTAAAGTTAATAATTAATAGTAAATAATGTAGAATACTGGATATTGCAATATGCAATAAAATTTAAAATCCCAGTAAACACAAGGCTCTCTGTTTTGTGTTTTTTATTATATGATTTTAGACGATAAATAAAGAGTTTCCACTTCAAATTGTTTAAATCTTGAGAGTAAAATAATATTACTCTATGAAAATAGGAAAAGAAGTCAGTTTTTAACCACAACATATCTATTATACATTTTTTTGTATCTAGATACTAATTTTCTTTTAACTCAATCTGGATTCCTTTCGGAAAAATCCAAAAATCCCTGTCGTTTGTACGATATTAGTAAAAGCATTTGAATCTGTTTCACTCAAGACTTTCTTTAAGTCAAATAATTCATAACGAGTAATCACAATTAATAACATTTCTTTATCCTCTTGAGAATATGAACCTTTTGCTGGAAGTTTCGTAATTCCTCTTGATAGTTTTTCTCGAATCGCTACTTCTAATTGGTCAGGTTTTGATGTAATAATCATTGCTGTTAATTTAATATGGCGTGTATGTATTGCATCAATTACACGTGTTGCAGCATATAAAGCAACTAATGTATAAAGTGCGTTTTGCCATCCATACAAAGCTCCTGCAGCTGTTATAATAACACCATTTAATATTAAATAATATGTCCCTGCAGGTCGATCCTTCATTCTAGACAGGATCATAACAATGACATCCATCCCTCCAGTAGAAGCACCCCACTTTAGTGTTAATCCAACACCTATTGCAGACATGACACCCCCGAAAACTGCATTTAATAAAATATCATTCTCAGCTACAGCTTTAACAGGAATTAATTCCATGAACAAGGCTAATAATATAACACTGAAAAAACTATACAAAGTAAATGATTTCCCTAAATATCTCCATCCAAGAATTGCGATTGGAATATTTAATAAAAATAGAACGATACCTGTAGAGATATTAATTGGAGTAAAATCTTCAAAAACACTGGATGTAAGCTGAGCTAGTCCTGCAAAACCACTAGAATAAACATCAGCAGGTATTAAAAAAAAATTAAAAGCAATTGCATTAAAAAATGCTCCTATAATAACAATAAATGTTTTTATGATCCGTGCTTTGGTTATGTTTTTATTCAAAAATGATAGTAGGTTCATCCTCGCTTTTTTTGTTTTTTTACTAACCACAAATCTTCCCCCTAATGTTAGTAATGAACATCTCCCAAAATCACTATAACCGCAATAAGAATCAAAAGTCAATCATTTAATTCATAATAAAAAGCCTACTACATGATTTAATATAGTAAACTTATAAAATTTTGTATTAAATTGAACAAAATCTACTTTAATAAAAACCCTTCAAATAAAGGATCTGATGGATCTACAACAAATTGATGCATACCAGTAATAAATGCTCTTCCGCTAATATGAGGAACGATAGATTTCGTCATCGTTTTACGGTTGATAGATATTTTGCAATGGGTTCTAACACCTATAATACTTTCCAAAATAATACGTTCATCTGTTTCTAGTTCTCCTTTATGATGAAGCTGTGCCAATTGCGCGCCAACTCCAGCTCCATAGGGAGAACGATCAATTTGTCCATTTTCAAATATTGTAACAAAGCGTAAATTTGATTCTGAATGATTAGGTGTTTCTGAGAAAACTATTCCTTTTATACTTTGATTCTTTTCTTTTATCAGATCAAGTTCTTCAATCTCTTTTTTTATGATTTGACTCCATTTATTAAGCTCAGGGAGTTGATCAATGACAACTTGTATACCTAACTCTTCTGCATTTATCATCACGTAAAAGAAATCACTAAACACCAGATCTGCTGTAAGTCCTTTTCCAATTGAATGAATTGCAATGTTATGTTTGTAAACGTAAGCTGGTAAATGATCAAAAGAAACTTCTGTAACTTGCGAACCTTTACAAACCGGGTATGTAATTACTTTTCCAGAAGGAGTATCTATAATCACTTGTTTTTCTTCGTTTAATTTTACCATTCCCGTTTCTAACATGTATGTAATAACTGCTATAATACTATGACTGCAAAAAGAGTGATCTTCATCATGATTTATAAATAAAACACCAAAATTTGATTCCTCATATATTGGAGGAGTAATGATGCATCCCTTCATATTAAGGTGACCTCGAGGTTCACTAAGTAAGATCTTTTTTACATAATCAAAATGTTCATTGAAATAGACTTGTTTCTCCTTCATAGTGCTCCCCATTATATAAGGGATTCCCGCCGTAATTACCCTAAGAGGTTCACCAGCCGCATGCAGATCTGTCGTCGTAAAATGTTTTACCATTTCCATAACTCATCCACTCCAATCTATTAATGATCATCAGCAGGGGGAATGAGTAAAAATCCTTCATTCAACTCATCCTCATCATGACTGAAAAAGGTATGAAATCCCATGACCCATGCAGATCCTGTTATTTCTGTGACAACTGCGGGTCGTCTTCCAACTTGAGTTTTTTCTTTAACTTTTGCTTTAAACAATGTGCCCACAATACTCTCATGTACGAACTCTTCTTCCATTTTAATTTGATCATTTGCAAATAAAGTTGCTAGTTTTGCAGAAGTTCCTGTTCCACATGGTGAGCGATCAATTCCTCCAGGAGGTACTACAACAGTATTTTTCACATGAGCATCGTTATGGGATGGATCTGTAAAAAACTCCACATGAGTACATCCATGAATAAAAGGGTATTGAGGATGAACTACTTCAACTGTTTGATTGATTTCTTTTCGAATTTTAATTGCTGTTTCTATAATTTCCGCTGAATTAGAAGGGATTAAATCAAGACCAAGCTTCCTGGCATCAGTAATCGCATAAAAATTTCCTCCATAAGCAATATCACATGATATGCTCCCTATTCCTTCCACGTAAATCTTAACACTTTTATACAAAAATGAATCTATATTAAGAAAGGATACTTCCTTTGCTTTTCCGTTTTTAACTAGTATTTCCGTTTTCACCAACCCTGCAGGTGTATCTAGCGTTAACGTCGTTATAGGTTCAACAACTTCCACCATTCCAGATTCAATCATAGCCGTACAAAATCCGATCGTATCGTGACCGCACATTGGTAAGTAACCACCAGTCTCAATATAAATAACACCTAGGTCTGCATCGGGATGGCATGGTTCGACGAGTAATACTCCAGACATCACATCGTGACCTCTAGGCTCAAACATCAACAACTTTCTAATCCAATCATACTCTTCTTTCATTTGCAACATTTTATCTGACATTGTTTTCCCAATCAATTTTGGAAGTCCGCTGATGACAGTTCGAGTTGGATTTCCGCCAGTATGCGTATCTATCGTTCTAAACATCTTATTACTTTTCATAAATACACCCTCTTAAGTTAGAATCTCGGACACATTTTGAAATCTACTAAAACGAATAGGGTCGGTAGGAATGATAGTATCACTTTGTTCATGTAATAATTCTGTCATTAATTTCCCCGTAATCGCTGCTAAACTAATGCCGTCTCCTTCATGACCTGCAGCAATATAATAATTTGGAATTTTCTCTACAGGGGAAACAATGGGTAAATGATCAGGTGTCCATGGTCTTAATCCAGCATACGTACGGATAAGTAGGAAATCAGCTATTTTAGGATAAAAACGTATGGTTCTATGAGCAATGCAATTCACAACGTCCATGTCTACCTTCGTATTGAAACCTACAAATTCTCGACTACTTCCGATTAAAAAATTCTGACTTTCAGTCGGTTCGAAGACAAGTGCAACTCCATATTTATCTGTTTCCTCATCAACTGTTCTTTCTTTTCCGAATTTAGACATTAAATATCCAAATTCCATTACTTTTCTCAACCCTACAGGCATATCACGTGAAGCAACTATGATATGACCTTTTCTTGGTTTAATAGGGATTTCTAAATCAAGCATACTTCCAAGGTACGGCGCCCAAACCCCACCTGCATTAACAACTTTTCTTGCAATAAATTCACCGTTATCCGTGTTCACTTTAAATAAGCCGGTTTCTGAATCCCTAGTCATTCCTTTTATTTCACATCTAAGTTTCACCTTTGCTCCATATTTCATAGCTCCGTGAAACAAAGAATAGGTAAACAAATAAGGATTAATAGTTGAGTCAGTTTCACATTCAAGTCCACCCAATAGATCATCAGCAAAATATGGAGATTCTTGTTTGATATCACTTCGATCTAACATTTTAAAAGAAAGACCTGCTTTTTTCTGCCTATCCACCCAACTCTTTGCAGCTATCATCTCATCTTCACTTTCACAAACTAAAATACTCCCAGGTGCTCTGTATTCAAATTGCAGATCAAGTTCTTTGCTTAATTGGTCAACTAACTTTTGGCTTACTAGAGACATCTGACTATCAAATCCAGGTTCTTTATCAATGGCTAGAATATTGCCATCACAACGTGAGGAGGTACCACAAGCAATATCACCTTTGTCAATGACGGTAACTTCCATTCCACTTTTTGCAACATAATAGGCAGTTGCTGCACCTATTACACCACCACCAATGATTAACACCTCTGTATTTCTACTATCCATAGAAATCCCTCTTTTTCATATTTAAACCCTTTTACCACTGTATGAAGTGAGGCTTAAGCTTTTTTAATATTATTAAAAGACATATACACTTTCTTACGACCACTACGTATATCAGGATGAAATTGAATCGTCGCTTGATCACGAGTATGTTCAACTGTTTGCATAGCTTGCTTTAATTGAATTTCAATCGTTTCTTTTTTATTTGACAAATCTTGTACCACTGAATAGCCAGCCACTGTACCTTGTTTCATGGCTACTTTCGCGCTTTCTATACCAGTAATGTTTCCTGCAACATATAAACCCTCTAATGGAGTTTTCATCTTTTCATTATGAACAGGTACATGACCGCCTAATTCAGGAACATATTGAAAGGGACAACCAGATACTGCAGCTAACTCTACAAGAGGATATAATCCTCCAGCTATGCAAACAAAATCAGCGGGTACAAATTCTTCCTTGGATAAAATAGGCTCTCCATTCACATCCACTTGCGCTACACGAACACCTTCTACCTGCTTATCACCTACAATTTCAATCACTGCTTTTCGTAAATGGACTGGCATTCCCCAAACCTTCATCCCACTATTAGGATAAAATTTAACTGCTAAGGATTGAAGCGATTCAAATTTCATAAAATAACTACCAAAACGGATTAATTTTGAAGGAGCTAAAGAAGCAACTTTTAACATAGATTTCATCGTTGATAATGGAATGGCTTGATCGCTAGTGACCCTATTTTTACCAGGTAGATACATACTGGTAACTTCAATTCCTGCCAATTGCAACTCCCTAGTAATGGCGGCCGACAAGATGTTAATACCTACGACAACCCCTCGATTTCCAACTCTGACTCTATGTACATTTGTCATCACTTGAGCAGCTCCGATGGACATCACACCTGGAAGAGTCCAACCTGGTACAGGTAAAGCTGTTTCAGCAGCACCTGTCGCTAACAATAAAGCTTTCGTTTGAAAGTTCCCCTTTGTAGTATAAACTTTCCAGCTTTTTTTCAGTTTTTTAATATTGTAAACAGAAACACCACATTTGACTTCTACATCTAAACTTTGGGTTTTATGATATAGCTTTTTTGCTTCTTCAATGCCATTCCACCAAGTACCGTCAGGTTCCTCATGTAATTGTCCAAGTAATCGCCCACCTGCTTTCATAAACTCATCAACAACTTTTACTTTTAAGCCATTTTTGGCACAAACGTTAGCTGCAGATAAACCAGCAGGTCCAGCTCCTACAATCATGACATCTACCATAGTGTCTCACCTTTCTTAAATGGTGTTGGCAATTTTTTACCAGAGTTTACTTTCATCCCTTCCTCTACAAGAGTTAGACAAGCACGTACTGATTTTTGTTCGCCAACCTTTACACGACATTCCATACAGTGACCAATATTACAGTAGATTCCACGTAAACTCCCTGTCTCCTCATGGCAGCGTAAAACACGTTCTCCATTTGCTAACATGGCAGCTGCTATCGTCTCCCCTTCATAGCCAATAAATTCATTATCATCAAAAGTAAAATGAACCTTTTCTCGTTCTTTTAAACGACCAAGAATAGGGTGATTCACAATTCTACTATTAATCATGATCCTTTTCCCCCATTAATGAAAATGTAATCGGACGTATTGGAGCTTGATATCCTAAGGGTATATCATGCGGTGTACGATCATCTGCACACTTTTGGACAATTGTATCCAATAAAACACGACATGTCCTTCCTCCGCATTGTCCCATGCCAGCTCTGGTACGCAGTTTAAGCTCTCGTGAGGAACACCGATATGACTCTGCAGTATGAACTAATTGTTCCAATGTTACTTCTTCACAACGACATATGATTGTTTTATGGTCTCTCATGACGATCCTCCTGATTCGCTAAAAACAACATTAAGCGCATTCGTTCCTTACCCATAAGGTTGGTGTGTCCTGCGCTTAATATAATAGGTACGAGTTCAAACTTTTTGAACAACCTCTAATAAATTTGTTTTTAGAATGTGTGTTTAATAGCGCAAGTCTTAATTTCACTATAAAAACTTAAAGCAGCCTGACCTTGCTCACGAGTATGTGAGCTTGAAAGTTTCATTCCACCAAATGGAGCTTGGTATTCTACCCCGGCTGTTTCCTGATTCACTCTTACCATTCCAGCATTTGCTTCATCTAAAAAACGATGTGCCTTAGATAAATCAGTTGTAAATAAAGAAGCACTTAAACCAAATATGGTTTGGTTGCATAGTTCAATTGCATCTTCAAAGTTTTCAGCTTGTAAAGTCACAGCCACTGGTCCGAATATTTCCTCTTGTACTAGAGAATGATTCGCCTGTACTCCAGATGCAATTAGAGGTTTAATGTAATATCCCTCTTCCGAGATGGAAGTTTGACATTCTGCTATGATTTCTGCTTGACTACGAGCCATTTCGGTATACGAATTCACAATGTCATATTGAGATTTAGAAGCAACTGGACCTAAATAAGCCGTAGGATCTAGAGCATTTGCAATTTTAATTTCTGAAACTGCCTTTTGTAACTGTTCTATAAAAGCAGGATAAATCTCTTTTTCCACAATAATTCTACTAGTAGCTGTACACTTTTGACCAGATGAACGAAATGCACCACTGATCACCATTGGAATCGTTTTAGTTATATCAGCATCATTCAGAATAATAGCAGCATTTTTCCCGCCCATTTCTGTTTGATATTTAATATTCCTACTTGCACATAAAGCTGCTATTTTCCTTCCTGTATCAGTAGACCCAGTAAAACTAAGCCCATTCATTTCAATTTTCTCTAATAAAGTTTCTCCGATAACTCTTCCTTTACCAATAACAAGGTTTAATACACCTGCTGGTAAACCTGCTTCTTCAAATATTTCTGCCATCTTAGTTGCAGTTAGTGATGCAATTTCTGCAGGTTTCCAAATGACAGTATTTCCACATATCAAAGCGGGAGCAAACTTCCAAATTGGTATCGCCACAGGAAAGTTCCAAGGTGTAATAACACCAACTACGCCCAGTGGGGTACGGCGTGAATATTGTAATACATTCACATCACTAGAAGGAATGATTTCTCCGTCAGAGCGTACACCTTCACCAGCATAATAACGTAATAAATGAATTCCTCTGGTTACTTCACCTTTCATTTCAGTGATAGGTTTACCCATCTCAGAACTTGCTAGAGTAGCTAGTTCTTCACTATGTTTTTCAAGTGATGCAGCCATTTTATACAAATGTTCACCTCGAGCTGCTGCAGTAAGTTTAGACCATTGCTTAAAAGTTTGTTTGGCTGCCTGTTCTGCCTGGAATACTTGTGATTCATCGGATAAGTGAATCACACCAACTTCTTCTTGGAGATTTGAAGGATTTTTCACAACTGAAGTTCCTTCATTAGGCGTAATCCATTCTCCTCCTATCCAATTTTTACTGTTCATAGTCTGATTCTCCTTTCTATTAAATTTTAACTTCATCTTTGCTAATAGCTAGTTCATATGCTTCCTTAATTAGTTTCAAATCTGATGAACTTAATGGTAAACGTGGTGGACGAGTTGGTCCAGCAGGTCTTCCTGCTAATTCTAGCGTATATTTGATAGCTTGCACTAAATCAGGTCTAGCATCATAATGGAATAAAGGTAACAGCTTTCGATATAATGGAAGTGCTTCTTCTGTTTTCCCTTGTCTACCTAATTCAAATACTTTTACACTTTCTTTAGGTAATGCATTCGCAAATCCAGCGATCCACCCTGTTGTTCCCATTAATGGACCTTCAAAACCTAAATCATCAACACCAATTAAAATCTCTAAATCAGCACTTGCATAAATATCTTGAACCCTACGAATATCTCCAGAAAACTCTTTAACAGCAACTACGTTTTCAATCTTAGATAATTTACTTAATAATTCCGGGGTTAAATCGGTTTTATAATCATGTGGATTATTATATGCAATGATTGGAAGACCCACGTTTGAAATTGCTTCATAATGAGCAAAAATTTCTGCTTCACTTGGATTATAGTTAATCGGAGGAAGCGCCATTACACCTGCTGCTCCTGCATCTTTTGCATGCTGAACCCAACTAACAACTTGGTCAGTTGATGGTGCGCCTGTTCCTACTACTACTGGTACTCTTCCGTCTGCAGTTTCAATCACGGTTTCAACAACTTTGGCTCTTTCTTCTTTTGTAAGAGCCGCATATTCCCCAACAGACCCAGCTGGAATTAAACCGTGTACTCCTTCACGAATTAACCAGTCACAGTGATCTTTCAATCCTTGATAATCCACTTCATAATTTTCGGTAAATGGTGTAACTATAGCTACAAATACTCCTTCAAACTGTTTCATTTAAACCTCTCCTTACTGTATTAAGTTATAATTTTTTAACCTAGATTTTCAATATCCAAGTAAACAAAGGACCGTCAAATATATATAGAATTACTTTTACGGAACTTTTGTAAAAATACTTAGAACAAGATCTAAGTTTGAACAAAACCAACCATTAAATGAATTAGAATTGTAAAATGCTGATTTTGTTCAAACGATCAGATGTTTAATCCATAAAACTTAATTCCCTGATCTTAAAAAATTATAATCTTCGTTGTTATCAATTATGCATATATAAATCATTGATCCGTATATTTATCTACATTTCTACCCACATGATCTTCCATCGCTTTTCTTGCTTTTTCCTGATCACGCTCCGTAATAGCATCCGTTATATTCTGTAAATCTATCGCTTGTTGCTTTCTCCATTCAGTCGTATCTACTTTCTCTATACTCAATGATGACTTCTGAAGTATTCCATGAGTGGCCATCATAATCGCGACACGAATTTTGTTATGGGAAGCGTTTGCAACCTCTTCATGAAACATAAGATCATATTCTACCAATCTAGACCACGGTGTTTCAAAAGTACTGGATTCATCACGAAATAAGTTCGTAATTTCCTGCAAACGATCCAATTGCTCTTGTGTAGCTCTTTTAGCTGCTAAATATGCAGTTTGACTTTCAAAATCTGTTCTGAACTCACCCAACTCCTCAGCCGTTGCACCTCTAAATCGTATTAAAGCTTCAATAGAGCGTCCTACTTGCTCAGGTTTGGGTTCAACTATGATAATCCCACCTTTAACTCCTCTACGAACTTCTACAATTTTTTCAGCTTCTAAAACACGAATCGCCTCACGTACAGTTGACCGACTCACTTGAAACATCTCAGCCAAATCACGTTCACTTGGTAAACGGTCACCACTTTTTAGCTGACCGCTATAAATCGCTTCTTGAATTTGCATTGCAATGTCTTCGAATCCTCTAACAGGTTTAACCTTATTAAAGATCCCTCCTAAATTCGCTCTATCTTTCATAATGTACTCCTTATATATTGATATATTTTTAATAAAAGTCTAATGGTCTAACCATTCGTGATAATCATACAATACTCTTTAATTCGAGTCAAGAAGAAAATGAATATTTATTACATGAGATGTTATACACAATATGACCGATAATAAAAAAAATTATAGACATATTAATAATCATTAAATATATCTATACAAAGAAAAGTCATCGTTTACATGAAAACGGTGACTTAATTTAATAGTATTCATTATTATTTTCTCTTCTATATTAATCCCCTAACTCAGGATAACCTCTTAAATAATATTATAACTCTTCATATAAAATAATGTGCAAATATTTAAACAAAGGCTACAATCACCAATAATAATATCTTTTATTTCATTAGAAGATATGTTACAAATATACTAATGTCCATTAGGAGTAGTTACATAAGGAGTGAGATAGAAATGAGCAGGGTACAAATAGGTAAACAAACTGGAGAACCGCAAAACCAAACTATTTATATCATTGTATATTTGATGGGTTTTACTCATTTTCTTAATGATTTAGTTCAAGCTATTGTTCCTGCTTTATATCCAATTTTAAGAGAGGGTTTGAATCTTTCCTATTTCCAAATTGGAATAATGGGTTTTACTTTAAGTATTACCACTGCGATCATACAACCTTTCATGGGCTGGTGGGGAGATACACGATTTAGTCCTTATTCACTACCATTAGGAATGTTATTTACATTGATAGGTGTCTTATTTATTGGCATCGTAGATGACTATTATTTACTTCTTATTGGAATTATGTTTATCGGCATAGGATCTGCTGTATACCATCCTGAAGGCTCAAGAGTCGTGTATTATGCTGCAGGGAACAAAAGAGGTTTATCACAATCTATATTTCAAGTTGGTGGTAATTTCGGACAAGCATTTGCTCCTATTATGGCTGCATTAGTATTTGCGCCTTTAGGTAAATCAGGAACTCTTTGGTTTAGTGTTGCGGTAATGATTGCGATACTCTCTCTTCTGAAAGTATCAGCTTGGTATAAAAAAACTTATAGTCTTCAAGTTTTAAAGAAAAAACAAGTTGATCATCAGACATCCCATATAGATAATAAAAAAATAATATATGTCTTCTCCATTTTAGTTATTTTTATTACAGCAAGAACATGGTATTATTCAGGGATCACAAGTTTCTATCAGTTTTATATTATGGAAAAATATCATCTCACTTTTAGTGATGCTCAAGTGTATGTTTTTCTCTTTTTATTTGGTGGTGTGTTAGGTACTTTTTTAGGGGGAACGTTATCGGATCGTTGGGGTAGAAAGAATATCATGTTATTATCTATGTTTGGTACAGTCCCCTTTTCATTAGCTCTGCCATTCGCTAATCCCTTTTGGGCTATGTTACTTTGTTTCATGATAGGGTTTATCATGCTTTCTAGCTTCACTGTTATGGTAATTTATGCTCAAGAATTGATTCCTAATAAAATTGGAACTGTCACTGGTATTATACTAGGATTAGCTTTTGGATTAGGTGCGATCGGTTCAGGAGTACTCGGGTTAACTATTGAAAATATTGGTTTAGATCAAGTCATGTACTGGTTAAGTTTTTTCCCATTAGTAGGCGTATTACTTATTTTTCTTCCAAAAGGAGGAAATTGATAAACATCAACAATTTGAAGATATACTTTTTCTAAGTTCGATTTAAAAGATTAGAAGAAGATGTCCTAATACGAAGAACCCGATTTAAGGTAGGGTTCTTCGTAGTTGATTCATTTAATATGAATTTTTATATAGAATCAATAGTTTATCGGAAAATCAGTATTTTCCCTACAGATTGATCATCACTTTCTCCTATAACACGAATCCTAAGGCCGTAATTAGGGATGTTACGTCCTGCATCAGGTTGGCCAGAATTCAAATAGGATTGGCTATCATCAAATAATGGTGTTTGTTGAGTAAAGTTATCTGTAATATCCGCACCATATAAGTAGTTATAATCAACATATAACTTTTCTGTTTTATTTAAACTAAACGCAGCATCATGGACTTGATAACGAGTTGAAGCAAGATATCGATCACTCCACGTGATAGTATGTTGGTCTGCATCAACAACACCTAAAAACCCTTCGCCAGGATGGCTACCTACAGCATTATTATCTGCAGTATGATCCACGTACCATACAACTAGTCCTGGGTCATATTGCATAATGCTTTTTCCAAACTTAATATGTGCTAAACCTTCATCTACTCCCTGGTGATTTCTCCATTCAAGTAAATAATAGTGATCACCTATAAATTTCCCTTCATTTAATTTAAATCCATCAAAGGAGAATGCTGATTCAGATTCGGCATCGTCAAAAATGACTACCTCACCATCTACACTGATTTCTATTTCATCTACCCACAATCCAAGTTCAATTGTGTTTGTATCCGTTAAGTAATTAAATTTTAATTCAATACTTTGCCCAGCAAAATCAGATAAGTCAAAAATCCCATCAATCCAGCCATTACTATGTCCAGTAATTCCATGTCCAGGATTTCGGTCTTCATAACCTTCTTCTGTTGTAATATTTCCTGGTATTGTAACCCAAACATTAGAGTTTTCTTCTTTTACTTGAATAGAAGCGAAATCAAAATCTTGCTCGATTTCATACCAAGTTTTAAATGTTAAAGAAGCTTCAATCGCATCCGATAAATCCACAGAAGTGATTAGAGAATGATTTAAATAATCACCTTTCCCACTATGGTAAGCATAACTTCCACTGAATGGCTCATTAATTTCAATCACTTTTTCAGGTAATTGGATTTTGACTACATCATGATTTGTTCCTTTAGAACTAGCTTGATCTATTAAAACTTCAATACCTTCACTATCAATATCGTCTAAGTCAATCGTTGTTCCTGTTAACCAATTCCCACCTATTGTTGCTTGAATAAATTCTTTAGCAAAAGGACTAAACCCTGATGGTTCTGTACCAGGTAGCGTACCAGACCAACTTCCTCTAGCCATAATAGACCAATGAGAAATTGGTTCACCTAAACCTGAATTTGACGTATCGTACTCATCTGGTAATCCTAAATCATGGCCATATTCATGTGCAAATACCCCAGGAGCTCCACTTGCAGGTTGCATGGTATAGTCATATGCAGAGAAATCCGTTCCAGGTATATCGTAAATTTCTTCTAAATTCCAGCGATAAGACCATATAGCATCACTGCCTAGTCCACCGCCGCCATCATCTTCTCCAACGCTAGAATGTACAATCATTAGATGATCTATAATCCCATCCGATTCTCGATAATTCCCATCTCCATCTAGGTCATATCGATCTTCGATATCAAACTTAGATAAATCAACATCTTCATCCTGTCCTACTGCATCTAGCGCTTCAAGTATAAGTTCTTTTCTATTTTTGTCCCTTACTCCATCAATGTTCCCTCCATAGTAAGCTGCTGGGTTTTGCGCCATATACCACCCAGCTATTTCTCCATCAATAGAATAACTTCCGCCAGACTGTTGTTCATAAAATTGCTTTACAGAAATAAATGTTTCTCCATTAGGTCCTATATAACCGTTTTCACCAAAAACCAAGTTCTCATAATGCTCTTTTGAATACTCATCATAATAATGATCCGTATCTTCCGGTTGAATAGATGTTGCTGGATAATCAGGATATTCAATTAGTAATACTAGAACATTATCAATTTGAGTTGAACCATCCCAGTCTTCGATATCAACTGACTCTACCTCTTCAGCTAATCCTAATTTGTTACCCGCTCCATTAACTATAGGAGAGTTATTATATTGTTCCATTAAGTAAGCTTGTCTCTGAACTTCATTTGAATACAGTTCACCTTTTTGTTTAGTAAATGTATCCTCAAATTCTTGAATATATTGTTTTAATCGCAATTGACTTTCTTCTGGTGAAGCATTATCTGCTATATAACCACTATCTTTCAACATTTCAATGACTCTATCTTCATTACTGGCTGATAAATGAGAGTTATGAGAATAAGTTGTTTCTTTAAAAGACTCTATGGATTTATTACCATCGTCCTTAGCTAATGCAGGACTTAGTATACTAACACCTAAAGCGAGAGCCATTGCAGCGGATAAGAATTTTTTCATTTTTTGATATATCCTCCTTAAATATTGTTTTTATATTTCACATTATATAAAACTAGTTTCACCTCCTTGACTAAATATAGTAAGAGTACATTTCAATAATCCATTATGTCATGATACAGATTTGAAAACGTTCATAAAAGTTAGCAACAAGACTAATGTGATGAAATTTGTTATGAGCTTAATTAAATAAGGGTGATTTTTTAAGGAATTGTAGTTGAAATTTAAGATACATAGAACAATTTTATAATTTTCTATTATTGCATAATAGAATTGAATACTTTCATAGTTAAATTCTTTAATTAAGAATGTATAAACAAAACAACGAATGACGTAATCATTAATGTAATTGCTGTGATGAGTGGGAGCAGTATAGATTCTTTTCTTAAATTCTGTTTTTTTAGTCTCAATTTTTCTTTTTCTTTAATAACATCAGAGGCAATTTGATAATCCACCAAACTTTCATTTAATTGTTCCTTAGATGGTTTTTTCCTTCTAATCATGAAATGATATAAAGGTTGAAACCATCCATTGGAAATATAAATCATTGCACTCATAGATAAAAGCAAAATGCCAATCACAAATGAAACATTAATAAGTGTTAGGTATATGCTAATGTCATAAAAAAACAAACTGTAAAAGACACAAAAAATCATTGCTGATACAGGTGTGAGGATTCTTAATTTTATTGGCAAGTTCAAAAACACACCTCCAAAAAAAAGTTCATAATGAATAAATACTTCTATTTAATAAATAAGTGATTCATCTCATTTTTTTTATTAATACAAATGACATGCTACAAAATGGCCACTTTCCACTTCTTTTAAAGCAGGAACTATTTCTTCGCATTCTTTTGTTGCATGAGGGCATCTAGTTCGAAAATGGCAGCCACTAGGTGGATTCATTGGACTTGGAACATCTCCTTGTAAAACAATACGTTCTCTTGCCATTTCCACTTTTGGATCAGGAATTGGAATTGCTGATAAAAGAGCTTGAGTGTATGGGTGAAGAGGTTTTTCATATAACTCCACACTCTCTGATACTTCAACAAGTTTTCCTAAGTACATCACACCGATTCGATCTGAAATATGTTTTACCATAGATAAATCATGGGCTATAAATAAATAAGTAAGGTTTTCTTCTTCCTGTAAATCCTGAAATAAATTAACCACCTGAGCTTGAATAGATACATCAAGTGCTGAAATCGGTTCATCTGCAATAATAAATTTCGGTTTTACTGCTAGGGCTCTAGCAATTCCTATTCGTTGACGCTGTCCACCAGAAAACTCATGTGGATAACGATTCGCATGATTTTTCTTTAAACCAACTTTATTTAATAATTCAAGTACCTTATCGTATTTACCAGCCTTATCTCCTTTGTACATTCCAAGAGCATCCATACCCTCAGAAATAATTTCAGTAACAGTTAATCTTGGATTAAGCGAAGCGTACGGATCCTGAAAGATCATTTGCATATCCCGATGTAATCCATACTTCTGTTTTTTATTCATTTTCACAATATCTTCGCCTTTAAAATGAATTTCACCACTACTTGCATTATATAATTGTAGTATAGTACGTCCTGTGGTAGATTTCCCACATCCAGATTCACCTACTAAACCAAAGGTTTCACCTTCCAAAATTGAAAACGATACATCATTTACAGCTTTCAATTTACGTCCTCCACCAACACTAAACTCTTTAGATAAATTTTTAACGTCCAATAGTGTATTTGTTGTTTCACCCATTATACTCTTCCCCCTAAGTGTACCGGTCTCTTTACTGTTGGAGCTGAAGGATCTTCTAACCAACAGTTTACTTTATGAGTAGAAGACAAAGCCGTTTCATCTGGATATTCCTCTATACAAGCCTTCATAGCGAATTCACATCGTTCTGCAAAAGGACAACCTTTTGGAGGGTGTATCAATTGTGGAGGTGTTCCAGGAATAGATGCCAACCTTCCACTTTCTTTTGAGTCAAGACGTGGTACTGATTCTAACAAACCCCAGGTATATGGATGCCGTGATTCATAAAAAATTTCGTTTAATGTACCTTGTTCAACGATTTTACCAGCATACATGATGATTACACGTTGAGCTATATTTGCTACGACCCCTAAATCATGTGTAATTAACATAATTGAAGTATGTAATTTTTTTTGTAAATCTTTCATCAATTCAATAATCTGAGCTTGGATAGTAACATCCAGAGCAGTAGTTGGTTCATCTGCTATTAACAATTTAGGATTACATGCTAATGCAATGGCAATCATCACTCTTTGCCTCATCCCACCACTAAATTGATGCGGATAACTAAATATAAGCTTATCAGGGTTTGGTAATCCAACTAATCCTAACATTTCTATTGCTCTTCGTTTAGCTTCTGGTTTTGTTAATCCTTGATGTTTTATTAACCCCTCTACAATTTGTCTTCCTATTTTCATCGTTGGATTTAAAGATGTCATAGGATCTTGAAATATCATGGAGATTTCTGCACCGCGAATTTTTTGCATATTTTTTTCAGGTTGAGTTGTTATATCTAACCCTTCAAATAAGATAGAACCAGATTTATAACGTCCAGGGGGCATTGGGTTCAAGCCAATGATTGCCTGTGATGTAACACTCTTACCAGAGCCTGATTCTCCTACAAGAGCAACTACCTCCCCCTTTTTAAGTTCAAAGTTGATCCCACGAATAGCTTCTACTTCTCCTTGAAATGTATCAAATGAAAAGCTTAAACCTTTCACCTCTAATAGATTGCTCATCGTCATTGAAACCTCCTTATGCTATACATAGTAATGGCATTTTTTATTTTCGCAAACGAGGGTCAACTGCATCCCGTAAGCCATCTCCAAAAATACTAAATGCTGTGACAATAAGAGTTAAAATCGTAGCTGGAATAAATAATAGATAGGGTGAACCAGTTAATAGAAATTTCCGTCCATCATTAATTAAAGTTCCTAGAGAAGCATCTGGAACAGGTACACCTAATCCAATAAAACTTAATACAGCTTCTGCAAAAATAGCATAAGGTATCGTAAAAGAAATATTTACTAATACTGGTCCAACCATGTTAGGAATAAGATGAACTCGCATCATTTTTGCTGGTTTCGTTCCAAGAGAACGAGCGGCTAAAATAAATTCTTTGTTTTTCAAACTTAATACTTGTCCTCGCACGAGACGTGCCATACCAGCCCATCCTGATACTGCAATTGCAATGATAATGGCAGTGATCCCAGGCTCTAATATGATAACAAGTAGTATTGTAATGATAATATTAGGAATACCTACTATAATTTCTATAAACCGCATCATGATAAAGTCTGTTCTACCACCAAAATAACCTGAAATTACACCATAAACGATACCGAATACGACATCTAATAGCGCAGCTACAACACCTATTAGCAGTGATACTTTAGCGCCTTCCCACGTCCTAGTCCACATATCTCGACCTAAATCATCTGATCCAAACCAATAACTACCTTCCATTGTTGGCTTAAGTTTAATCATTTCATAATTTTGAGAAGTTGCATCATGTTCGTTCATAAATGGACCAACAAATACCAATAATGTGATCGTAATTAAAACAGCAATGGATACCATTGCAGGTTTATGTTTCTTTAATCGACGCCATACATCTTGTGAAAAAGAGACGCTTTTATAATCTTTTTCATTTGCAAAAAGGGTCTCTTTATTTAACGGAGTAAATTTTTCATTAGTTGTGCTTGGATTTGTATTCATTCTATTCACTCCCTCCTGCAACACGGATTCTAGGATCAACAACAGAATATAAAAGATCAACGATAAATAATGCTACGATATACATCACTGCATAAAATAAAGTTAACCCCATACTAACAGTGTAATCCCTACTTAATACGGATTTAACTAATTCTGTACCTAAACCTGGAATCGAATATATTTGTTCGATAACCAATGACCCTGAAATTGTAAACAATATAACAACTGGTAGGCTCGTGATAATTGGAATTAAAGAGTTTCTAAAAGCATGTTTGAATATGATTGCTGTACTAGATAATCCTTTAGACTTTGCAGTTTTTATATAATCCTGACCAAGAACTTCTAACATTTCAGACCTCATCATTCTTGCATAGTATGCAAACATACTTAATGCTAGAGCAATGGAAGGCAGAATGACATGTTCATAGGTTCCCCAAAGCGCCGAAGGAAGTAGTCCATTTCCAGCAATCAAATATTGCAGTGCAACAGCAACTACAAAACTAGGTATTGCAAAACCAATAACAGCAAACCCTACAGCTGCATAATCAATAGCAGTTCCTCTTCTTAATGCTGCTATCATTCCTAAGATTATGCCTAATGGAACACTAATAATAAGTGCATGAATACCAATAATTGCTGATGGGGCAAATTTCTCAGCTATAATTGTAGTTACTTCTCTGTTTTTGATTCGATAAGAAACACCAAAATCTCCTTGTACTACATTAGAAAGATATAATACATATTGCTCTGGAATTGATTTATCAAGTCCGTATTGAGCCATCATATTCTCAAGAACAGCTTCTGGAATTCTTTCATCATCAAAAGGCGTTCCAGGTAACAACTTCATAAAGAAAAAAGAAATTGTTATGATCACCCATAGTGTGATAATCATAAAAGCGAAACGCCTAAGTAAGTATTTCCCCAACTTTCTCATCTCCAATCTTATAATGTCACAGGCACATTCAATGCATTTTAAAGTTAGAAATCAAGGTATATGTATTGGTACATATACCTTGATTTCTTTTAATATAAAATTTCACAACAAATTTTATTTACCAGATATATATGCCCACTTATAAGTTCTACTAGGTCCTGTTGAATGAACTGCAACATCTTTTAAATATGATTTTTGTAGAGAATAAAATCCATCATGTGACATTGGAATAAATGAAAAATTGGATAAAACTAATGATTCCATTTCAGCGTATAATTTATATTTTTCTTCTTTATCAATAGTATTTTGTGTTTGCTCTAATAAAGCATCATATTCATCCATTGCAAACCCATTTTTAGGGAATCCTGATGTGCTTGAGAATAGATCTAAATAAGTACTTGGCTCATCATAATCTGCAAACCATCCTGCATATATGATATGGTAGTCTCTTGAATTAAATAATGATTTTCTAATTTTTGAATCAGTAACTGTGATTTCTAAGTTAACACCTAACTTACGATATTGCTCTTGTAAATATTGAGCTTCTTTACTTTGTCTTTCATAAATACTCAGTCCTAATGTTGGTAAATCTTGACCTACCTCTGCCTTTGCTTCTTCAAGAAGTTGTTGTGCTCTTTCAAAGTCATATGCAAGAAAATCAGTATGTTCTGGATTCGTTGAACGATAATCTTGATCAGGTGTTGTGCCAGCTAATCCAGGTGGAATGAGTCCAGTACCAGGTACATGTAATCCTCCAAATGCTACATTAACTAACTCTTCACGATTTACCCCAATCGCCATAGCTTCGCGGAATTTCTCGTTTCTTAAAAAGTCTCCTTCTACACCATCAGCTTCCATATTTAATACGAACCACCAAGTTTGAATCCTAGCATATTGTGTAGCTTCTTCAGAATCTTTATATTGATCTACATAATCGTTAGGAACTCGAATCGCATCAACGCCATTACTGTTGTATAGTTGAACTTGTGTATTTTCATCAGCTACATCTGAGAATACTATTTTGTCAAGTTTTACTGCTTCTTTATCCCAATACTTCTCGTTTTTAACTAATACTATTTTTTCATCATGAGACCATTCAGATATAGCAAACGGACCTGAATATAACATTGTATCTGCTTCCGTGGCATATCCATCTAATCCGCCAACTTCTTCATAGTACTTTTGATTCACTGGAAAGAAAGTAGGAAATGCTGTTAATTCTAAAAATGCTGGATGTTGCCTTGTTAAAGTTACTTGCAAAGTTTTATCATCTAATGCTTTAATACCTACTGCATCCTTAGCAGCTTGGATTTGTGTTTCAGCTTCTGCTTCATCTTCTGGTACTTCCATATAAGCTAATTCTGCAGCGTTTTCAAGTGCTATAAGCTCAAACAACCAAGAGTATGGAGAAGCGTTTCTAGGATCCATTGCTTCCTTCCAACCAAATTCAAAGTCATGAGCAGTAATTGGTTCACCATTAGACCAAATTACATCATCTTTAATTTTGAAAGTATACGTAAATCCATCTACTTCAAAACTTTCTGCTAATCCATTTTCAAGAGTAGCACCGTCTAAACCTTTTCTCATTAAACCTTCTTGAATATTATTCGTAATTAATTGATCTTGCGAATAATTTGCTTGACCAGGATTTAATGCTGTAGGTTCACCTGCTGTTAAATTTAAAACTTGCTCTCCCACACTACTACTTCCCTCTTCACTGCTATTATCAGTTTCAGAAGAATTGGATGGTTCAGTAGAAGATGTTTCTTCTCCACCACAAGCTGCAAGACCTACAATTACAGCCATAAACAATGCTAAAATCATCATCATTCTCTTGTTACTACTCTTCATCATGTTATCCTCCTTTTAATTACATCATTCAACTTTGTCACACAATTTTATTACCTAACCCATTACTTCATTTAGTAGAGTTTTTCATTTTCATAAATTCATTAATGAAATGTCAAAATAAATATTAGGAGATATAAAGGCTGAACAAGTCTAAGATGCCTATTTGGGAGTTGATATGTTCTGAATCTATCTATTAAATTTTTCGTTAATGAAATTTATAAACCTCACAACTGATGGAAACGCTTACTCGTTGGTATGTATAATATAGGTGTGTAAAAAGTGAATTAATCTCCTCTCTGCATTCGCAGCGGTTTAGGACAAGGGAAACTTTGTCCGTTGATCTCCCCCTCATAAATGTCCAATGGTATAACCTTTAAATATCTAATGGTCTAACCATTTGATATAAATATCATATAATATTCTGAAAATTGAGTCAAGATGAAAATGTTTTCATTTCGTAGTTTCTTTATTTTTTTAAATCAGACTGTCCGTATCAATTTAATGCTATAAATAACAAAATAGTGTTGTAAATCAATGTATGAACAGACTTTAATGGAATACTTTTTAAATGATGTAACAAATGAATATACAAGGGAGGAATTACAATGGTAATGAACAAATTTGTTTTTAGTAAGAAGTTGTTCGTGTTCTTACTCAGTACAGTATTGTTGTTTAGTTTATTGATTCCCTCAATGGGTGATCCCAAAGTTGTAAATGGAGAAGCACTAGTTTATCAGGACCCCAATGCGGCGATTCCTGATCGAGTAACAGATTTATTAGCCAGAATGAGTTTAGATGAAAAAATAGGTCAAATGACACAAGTTGATCGCACTTTTTTAAATAGTGATAACGATATTGCAACCTATTATTTGGGGTCCTTATTAAGTGGTGGAGGATCTGCCCCAACACCAAACACCCCTGAAACTTGGGCTGATATGTATGATCATTATCAATCTATAGCACTTACAAACAACCTCAGTATTCCAATCATATATGGCATAGATGCTGTACATGGACATAATAATGTGTATGGTGCAACTGTATTTCCACATAATATTGGCTTAGGTGCAACTAGAAACCCTACTCTATTAAACCAAATAGGTGAAGTCACTGCTAAAGAGGTAGCTGGAACAGGAATTGACTGGACATTTGCACCAGCTCTTAGCGTAGCTAGAAATGAACGTTGGGGACGTACATATGAAAGCTATGGTGAAGATCCTGAGATTGCTAGTTCATATGCTACGATCATAGAAGGTTTACAGGGTACTAACTTAAATGATCCTTCCACCATTTTAGCTACAGCAAAACATTGGGTCGGGGATGGTGGAACTACAGGCGGGGACGATCAAGGGGATACTCAAATATCTGAACAAGATTTAAGGGACATTCATATAGCTCCATATATTAATGCCATCAATAGCGGAGTCGGATCTATTATGATTTCATATAGCAGTTGGAATAGTGAGAAACTTCACGGTCATGATTACTTAATTCATGATGTGTTAAAAGGCGAACTGGGTTTTGATGGTTTTATCGTGTCTGATTGGGCTGCTATTGATCAATTGCCAGGAGACTATGCAAGTGATGTTAGAACTTCGATTAATGCAGGAATCGATATGATTATGATCCCTGATAATTACGTGAATTTCATCAATACATTACGTACTGAAGTTAATGAAGGTCGCATCTCAATGAATCGAATCGATGATGCCGTTTCTAGAATATTAACAAAAAAATTTGAATTAGGTTTGTTTGAAAACCCATATACGGATCGTACTTTCACAGCTTCTATCGGATCACAAGAACACAGAGATGTTGCAAGAGAAGCTGTAAGGCAATCTTTAGTACTTCTTAAAAACGAAGGAAATATTCTCCCATTGTCTAAAGACTTAAATAAAGTATTTGTAGCAGGGAAAAATGCAGATAATATCGGAAATCAATCAGGAGGGTGGACGATAAGTTGGCAAGGAACAAGTGGAGATATAACTTCTGGTACTACCATCTTAGAAGGGATTCAAAATACTGTCTCTCCAAACACTACAGTCACATACAACGAAAGAGGAATTGGAATTAAATCTGATTATGATGTTGCCATTGTAGTCATAGGGGAAAGACCTTATGCTGAAGGTAACGGAGATAAACAAGGAAGTTTTGGACTAGAACGTACTGATTTAACCCTTTTGGATAAGATGAAAAGAGCTGGTGTTCCAACTGTTGTTATCTTAGTGTCAGGTAGACCACTTATTATCACAGATCAATTGACCGATTGGAATGCTTTAGTTGAAGCTTGGTTACCAGGAACAGAAGGAGATGGTGTTGCAGACGTAATTTTTGGGGATTACAACTTTACTGGAACTTTACCTATGAGTTGGCCTCTTACAGAGGAGCAAATTCCTATTAATATTGGTGATCCACAGTATGATCCGTTATTTCCTTATGGTTTCGGATTAACATACCAACCATAGATAAAAAATAGGTTCCATCAATTAATAAAAGGGGGCATGTTAAGCCCCCTTCAATCTTTATTCATTTTAAAATCAATCTTTCAATTTACTCTGAACCCTATTTACCTTTTCCTGCATATTTAAAGGTTTGTCTCTTCGATCATCTATACGGATATTGGTTGCAACTCTTTGGGCACCTTTTGAAAATGGAATTTCATGAATCTCTTTGATGACTTCAAATAAATCATTTAATTCACCTTCAATAAGTGTGCTCATCGGTGTAAGTTGAACTTTTATTTTATCTGCAAACTGATCAAGCTTTTTATGGATTTCTACTACATAAATAATCACTAACACTAGGACTTTTTGTTCCGATTGGTATGATTGTAATATCTGCGATTGCCATTTAATCTACTCCTTCCTAATTATTAAATCATTTATTAACTTTTTGCATTTCTTTTGATTTATTATTGTAAATTCATCCTTTTTTATTGAAGCAGTAATTTTAATTATAATTGCTAATATCAAAAAAATCACCTACTATCATTAATATAGAGGGTGAATGAAAAAATTTTGAATGTATTTTATTTATATTATATTAACTAAAATATAGATACCTTCGACATAATCTCTAAAAATGATATCCGCTCATTTTTTATTTCTCTCCAAACCAAGAAATTATATTTTTATATTAAATAGTCGAAGGTATCTTCAGCGTATAATATTAGTTTGTTATAATAAACTAACATATATAATAGTATATTACACGATCTAAATAAAATTAACAATACTTAATTCCAATTTTCATTAAATCTTCATTTTAATTTGAAGTAAACTACCCTGATCTGCTAACACTAATTTGGTGTCAGAGGAAAAAAATACAATACTACCATATGAAAAATAGATAGTATTGTTCATTCAAATAAAGTGACAAATTTCATTTATTTAAGATCAAGATTCAAGCTTAATTCCCCTTGCTAATATAGGAACCATTGCTTCAATAAGATCGTCTTGAGATGGTAGTGGGACATCTAAAAATCTTTGTCTTGTTAAAAAAGTTCCTAACGTAGAAGTTAAAAAAGTGAAAGTTAGAATTTCTGAATCAACATCTTCTCTTATTTTTCCTTTTTCCTTCATTTTATCAAAATAATGAACGAACAAATACCTTAACTCCAACAAACTTTTGTCCGTAATGATGGATTTTATATCCTTTTCCTTAAAAATAATCATCATAATTTGAGCGTTATCTAACAATTGATTATAAAATAACTTAGAAATTTCCTTCAAATCTTCTTCCAAAACAAAAGTTGCTTTTTTTTCAATATAATTTCGAATACTTGGTATCGCAGATTTAAACGTTCCCATGATTTCTTCATAAATTTTTTCTTTTGTTTCAAAAATTCTGAAAACAGTCATTTCTGTAACTCCTGCTTCTTGTGCTATTTTTTTCAATGTTGCACCTTTGTAACCATTTTCAGAAAACAATTTAAGACTAGCCTTTAAGATTCTCTCTTTTGTAGTTAATTTACCATTATTTTTTTCACTCATCATTTTTCTTCCTTTCATACATCCCGTCTCAAAAGTTATTTCTATGTCATCATTTGGACTTATTATCATTAATATTATCATAAATGTTAGAATCTCACCACATTTTAGAATAAATCATGCAACTTCATGTTATTTTTTCAGACATTAAGTTAACATCTAATAATAAAAAGAACCCTTCTAAACCACCGTACTAGTAATATAAAGGGTTCTTTAGATATTTTATTTTATTTTCGTATAGAATATCTTAAATATTCAAAATTTGATGTAGGAAAAATCTGCACCACTTCTCCAAATTGATTCTTATATATTTCGAATTCCTGATAGGTTTCAATCAATACTTCTCCTTCAACCTTTGAATCCACCAATTGCTTTTCCAATGTCACAAAATACTTATTACCTTTCGACTCTGTATTTTCAGTTCTATTTAATTGAGAATTAACAGGAATTTCTTCCGTCCATTCCACAATATATGCGGCTTCACTTCCATCTAAAATTTGTGATGTTTGATGATGATTTCGCGGAATGATAAGAAGTAATACAAGAATTACATTTATAAAAACAATAAACATCGTTAAATAAATCAGCCGGTACGATTTTATATACAATGGACTCCCCCTCCTCCATACACCATTGTTATACTAATATCATATGCATGTCTGTAAGAGAAAAAACCTCCAAAATAGATAGTTGTTCATCTATTTACTGGAGGTTTGAGATAATATAATTTGAAAAACTTATTTTAAAGCACTTAATTTTTCTGCAGCTTCATCTAACGTAGCTTTAACATCCTCACCATTCACAACAACTTTTTGAAATACTTCTAAATAGATTGGTTCTGCATCAGCCCAATATGGTTCGTTCCCTCTTGGCTCTGCATAATTTAACGCTTTTTGTATAGCTTCAAAATATGGTTCTTGGTACCCTTGAACTAAACCATATGCATCAGATCTAACAGAAGGCCAGGCTAATTCACTCACAAGCAATTCCTGTACGTCTTTTGACATTAAAAACTCAGCAAACTGGATCGCCTCGTCAACTTTTGTAGATCCTGTAGGGATACCAATCACTTCTCCACCTAGTACGTGCGACTCCTTCACTGGTCCACTCCATCCACTATAGGCTTTTATTTCATCTTTACCTTGATTATGAAATTCTGGAATATAAAATGGCCAGTTTGTTCCGAGATATACGCTATCTTTCAATAAGTACTCGTTCATGGTGTCCCATGCTGCTGTTGAGCTTTGTTCATTTAAATAAGGATATAACTCCTGTAAAAATTCAAATGCTAGTACGCTTCCTTCATCATTTAATGTGTAAGGATCTCCACCTGCTTGTTTTATAAAATCAAACATATGCAAAATGTTGTCTCCTTGCAAATTCGCTTTAATCGCTACTCTTCCTTGGCCAGTTGCATCATTCGCAGCTTTTGCAACGTTTAATAATTCTTCCCAAGTAGTTGGCACTTGTAAGCCAAGCTCATTAAATTTACTCTCGTTATAAAAAGCAATTTCTACATTTGGGCGATAAGGTAAAAACAATCTTTTTCCATCAAACTCAGTAGCTTCTAACATCCCAGGGATCACGGCTTCGGGAATATTATCATTATATGCTGACAAATCTTCAACTAAATCTCGAGTCACTAACCCAGATAAATTATTGATATCTTGAGCAAACATATCAATTGTAACTTGACCGGATTCTACTTGTGCGGTTAGGCTGTTAATTAAATCTTCTGCTTTCAATTCAACTGCCTCTACCTTTATACCAGTTTCGGATTCAAATGCTGGTAATATCTCATTATTGAAAAGATCCCATTCTGTTTCTGCCATGCCAAAAGCTACACGTAATGCTTCTGGATCAGTGGTTGCTACATTTTCAGTTGCTGACTCATCAGACTGATTTTCAGTTTCAGTAGGTTGCTCTGACACTTCATCATCTGATGTGGAGCATCCAACAATTGCAATACCAAAAATAAATATAACTGCTAAAATGGATAAAAATAATTTATTAAACTTCATTTTATATTCCCCCTGTTATTCTTAATTATCTGAAAGAAAGATTTACTTTACCCCGGATTAACAGTCCGTAATTTTTATAAATAGTATAAAAACGGTCTGTAAGGGTTACATCTACAAAAGACCACGTCCATGTGGTCAACGATGCATCAAAACTTCCTATTTTTTCTAACTTTCAGCAAAATAGAAATTTCACTGAAAAGAAAGATTTACTTTACAGCACCGGATAACATCCCAGATTTTAAATATCTTTGTAAATAAAACGTAATAATGATGATTGGAATCGTAAGAATCGTAGAATATGCTGCCGCTGTAAAATAACTACCTGTTGTAATGATTTCAAATGTTTTGATAGGTAACGTTCCTTCCACTGTAGTTAAATATCTTGCATATAAAAATTCATTCCACGAATTCAACCAAACAAACATTGCTCCAACAGCAATTCCAGGTGCAGCAATTGGAAAAATAATTTTACGAAGGGTTGTTAATCTGCCTGCACCATCAATCATCGCTGATTTTTCCACATCTCTAGGTATGACCTGAAAAGTACCTACTAATATCCAAGCTAAAAATGGCAAGTTAGGTATTAAATGTGCGAAAATTAACCCTAAGGTTGTATCTGTTAATTGCCAGGATACAAATCTTGTGGCAATAGGCAACGCTATTCCAACATCAGGAAACATTCGTGTAAATAATAAACCTAATATAATGATGTACCCTATACTCTTTGGCATCCTAGAGATTACGTAGGCTGCTGGTGCAGCTATGAAAATAGCAAATATAGTTGTCAGAGTTGCAACACTTAAACTTTTCCAAATTGGCATATATAATTTCTGAATCGTTTCTTCCCCAAAAAAGATTTTTTTGGTGGTACTGGCATCCCTAACTTTCTTTAACTCTTCTCTACTGAGTTTATATGTTGCTCCTTCTATAAAGGATAATTTTCTAGTCACACCATTTATTGTGTATTGTTCATCTGGTGTGATTATAATTTGCTCTTCTTCTTCACTTGCAACCATCAATTCATCAATATTGATTTTATATACAATTTGACCTGATTCTGTTTTTTTATCCGTTAAAATAATGTTTTTCCAATGCTCAAGTGTAATATCATGAACTAAAAATGTTGGATGATCTGTATTCACCTCACTAGGTTCACTGATCGAAACTTTCACTAAAATATATACTGGAAAAATCATCATAAAAGCGATTATTAGAAGCAAAGGAAACGATATGAATTTGAAAATGCGATCTGAAGTTAATCTCTTCATCTACCATCCCTCGCTTCCTTCCGCTCTACTATAAAGAAATAAAGTAATATAAATAGAATGATAATGAGTAATAAAATAACTGCGGCTGCTCCAGACAATCCATATTGATTTCGCTGAAAGGCTTCATAAGCAAAGGTCGATAACACAGGTACATTTTTACCTGTCATGACAAGAGGCAATTCAAATATTCTAAAAGAATCAATAGCTCTTAAAATAATCGCCATCGTAATCGATGGTTTTAGTAACGGTAAAGTGATATGCCAAAATTTTTTCCAACCATTTGCTCCATCTATAGAAGAGGCTTCATAAACATCTTCACCTATACTTTCTAATCCAGCTAGTAAAAGAAGAACTGTTAAAGGCAAAACCTTCCACATGTCTGCAAAAATGATAACTGCCAGTGATTCAAATCCTCCACCTAGCCAATAAGGTTGTGTACTTACCAAACCTAAACGATATAACAATTCATTGAAGTAACCTGTCTGACCAAATACAAAAAGTAATGTTACTCCTGATACAAGAGTAGGTACCCCCATTGGAATCAACATTATGGTTCTAAAAAAACCTCTGCCAAAGAATTTCTTTTTTAAAATCAAAGCAATCACTAAAGCGATTACAATCTGCACAGTAATGCCAACGATAGTTATGAAAATAGTGTTAAACAAAGCACTGTTAAAATCAATATGAGAGAAAAGGGATTCATAATTTATCAATGAAACTTGATTGCTTTTATCATCAATAAAACTAATTTGTATCGTTTGTAATACAGGTATAAATGTAAAATAAAACAAATAAGCGAACAACGGAAGTACCATCAACATTTCCAACCAGTACTTCTTTACAAATCTCAATTTAGATCTCTCCTCCTTTTAGTGATCCCTCATTCACCTTAAACCCTCCCTCTATTTATTTCTTTTTCATATGGAACTTATTCAGTCTTAAATTTTGATTACTACTGTTTCTATATTTCAATTATGAAAAGCTTTTCAAGATTACGATTTAATTTTAACTGATTACAAATCACTCGTCAATAACAAATGTTAGTAATCAGTAAAAATTATAAATAAGTGGGTTGCATCTTATGTTTAAGTCTAATTTTTATTAAATACAGTATGTCTGATTATTAACTCATGTTTCAAATATATACTTTCTGGAGGTTGTTTTTCTTCTATAAATTGAAATAATAAAGCTGCTGCACTTTTCCCAATATCATAAATAGGCTGAGAAATAGTAGTTAATGGTGGTGATACCATACGTGAAAAATCAATATTATCAAATCCGACAATGGAGATGTGTTTTGGAATTTGTATGTCTCTTTCTTGTAGAAATGACATCGCACCAAGAGCCATTAAATCAGATGCAGCAAACACTGCTGTGATTTCAGGTTTTTGGGCATAAAGTTTACTCATAGCTTCATAACCACTATCAAAATCTAAATTACCAAAGGAAACTGATTGATCAGAAAAAGGAATATTTTCATCTTTCAATGCTTCTAAAAAACCATCATGTCTAGGCTTTCCAGCGATTGGATCACTTAAAGTGCCGCTAATCATTCCAATAGAATGATGACCATTTTTTATTAAAAATTGGGTTGCATCATAACTAGCTTGAAAATCATTTATTTTCACATAGGGTAAATTACGATCTTCACTTTTTGTTGCTGCAAGCACAGCTGGTTTATTTAATTCCTGAAATGATTGATAAACATAGTCACTAATAGCTGCACTAGTAAAAATAACCCCATCAATTTTTTTCTTTTTAAAATACAACATATATTCTCGAAAACGCTCATCATCCTGCTCTGTATTGCAGATGATTACATTGTTTTTTTTCTTTCTTGCAACATCTTCGATACCTCGAAGTAGAGAAGAATAAAATGGATTGGATATATCGGGAATAATGGCTGCAATAGTCATTGTTCTGTTGTCCCTTAACCCTGCTGCAAAGGGGTTAGGTTCATAATTTAATTCTTTGATGGCTTCTAATACTCTTTTACGTTTTTCAAGTCTAACTGAAGATGGATTATTAACTACCCTTGAAACAGTAGAAATAGATACATCTGCTTTTCTGGCGACATCATGTATTGTAGCTGTCAATGATTTACCTCCTTGAAAATACTTTCAAATTTCCCGCATAATTGACGTGAAAAATTGGAAGTTTAAATATATTAGCTATATAGGGCATTAGAAAATTGGGCGGAGAATTATACTTCCTTTAACAATTTAAAATATTCTTTACAAGTATACGAAAAAAGTGTAATAATTAAAATGTTTCTATTTCATTTTAACAAAATTTGAAAAGCTTTTCAATTAATAAAATTCCACTTATTACAATTGGAGGATGGACATGAAAAAAACTTGGTGGAAAGAGGCTGTTGTATATCAAGTTTATTGGAGAAGTTTTTATGACTCCAATGGAGACGGATTTGGTGATTTACAAGGTCTCATAAAAAAATTAGACTACATTGAAAATCTTGGAGTTGACATCATCTGGTTAAATCCTATATATGAATCACCTGATGTTGACAATGGTTATGATATAAGTAATTATTTAGGCATCACACCACGAGCAGGATCTATGGAAATATGGGATCTGCTTTTAACTGAAGTTCACAATAGAGGGATGAAATTAATCATGGATTTAGTTGTAAATCACACCTCTTCTGAACACCCATGGTTTATTGAATCACGTTCTTCTTTAACGAATGAAAAACGGGATTGGTACATTTGGAAAGATCCAAAAAATGGACAAGAGCCAAACAATTGGCGTTCTTATTTCACACCTTCTGTATGGGAGTTTGATGAAAACACCAATCAATATTATATGCACTCCTTTGCCACCCAACAGCCTGATTTAAATTGGAAAAATCCCAATGTACGTAAAGTCATCTATGACATGATGAAATTTTGGCTGGATAAAGGGATAGATGGGTTTAGAATGGATGTCATAAACTTACTTGCTAAACCAGAACATTTTTCCAATGTTGAAAATCCAGAGAACATTCATTATCTTGGAAATAACCCAGGTATCCATGAGTATTTACGAGAAATGAATGATAAAGTATTAAAACATTATGATATTATGACCGTTGGTGAAGTTCCTTTTGTCACTCCTGAAATGGGAAAACAATATGTTGCAGAAGAAAATAAAGAATTAAATACTTTGTTTCACTTTCAAGTTGCAGATGATATGCCTACTTGGGATACGGTGAAATACAAATCGATTCAAAAAGAGTGGTATGTGGCATTAAAAGATTCAGGATGGAATTCACAATTTTTAAATAATCATGACCATACAAGACAAGTTACAAGATACGGTAATGATCAAAAATATAGAGTAGAGTCAGCAAAGTTGTTCGCAACCATGCTGCATACCTTGCCTGGAATGCCTTACATTTTTCAAGGTGAAGAAATAGGCATGACAGGTGTCAACTATGAATCCATTGAGGAATACAACGATATTGCGATGATGAATAAATACAAAGAAGAAGTAAACAAAGGGAAAGATCCTAAAGAGGTGATCCAGTCTTTAAAACTTCTAAGTAGAGATAATTCACGTACACCTGTTCAATGGGATGATACAAAAAATGCCGGTTTTACGGATGGAACCCCATGGATTAATATCAATTCAAATTATAAAACCATTAATGTAAAATCAGCTTTAAAGGATCCTAATTCCATTTACTATTATTATCAAAAGCTCATTTCTCTCAGAAAAAAGCATGAAATTATGGTTTATGGGGAATATGAGGATTTGCTACCAGAGGACAAGCATTTATACGTGTATACAAGAAAGTTGGAAAATAACATATGGATGATCATTTTAAATCATTCAGATGATCATCATATGTTCCAATTTTCTGAACCTTATCAGAATAAAAGAAAAAATCTAATCATCAGCAATTACCAGGATGCGGAAGTTGATTTAGAGAATGATGATATTGATTTAAGACCACACGAGGCTTTGGTCTATCACATATTATAATCTGATTAAAAGTGCGAGGCGATTCGACATTATATCCTATGAAAGGATAAAAAAATATTAAACTGTTGTCGATTCATTATAATATTTATCTTTCTATGCGCTCGCCCGGGAAATACCAATTCATTTCCCTCACTTTTTTTAAAATTCTATACTTTTATGTTCATCCGCACACTCATTTTTTCTCCTTTAACATACCTTATAGTATTACAAGGAGGTGAGTGTATGAGCGGTGGAAGAACTCTATTTAAAGTTATCACTAATCCCAACAATTGTTATTTTTTACAAGAGATCGGTGAATTTCCAATTAATGAAATCCAACTAACATTTGGAATAACAACTATTATACCAGAAAATGGATTTGTCATCTTTGCTCCTACTGCGGTTGAAATATTCGATGAAGTAATTGGAAATGATATTAATAATCGAACGTTAATCAAGAAAGGTGTAACTCCACCTGATGACTTGAAAAAATCACCATTTGCTGTTGATTTTGTGCCATCAGTTGAAAACATCGCACAGTTCCTTTATCTTGAATTATTTCCATCTTATTTAAAAAGAAATGTCATTCTTGTTTCAGTAGAAGTAAAAGGGTTATTTTTCGAAAGTGAATTTGTAGATCAAAGATTAAAAGAACTTGTATTAGGAGTTAGCCATTAATAGATGAAAACGAAAAAGCAGCTGACGAAAAACAGAATGTTAATCGTCAGGCTGCTTTTTCGTAGTTATTTGTCTATTGTTTTCTTATTTCCATGTTTCCTTCTCGTAAGTTATAATCGAGGATGGTTTTTGTTCATACTAATCATCAATTTAACTTCTGCCCTAACCCAGATCACCTCTATTTCTTATTTATTTGTAAATTAGACACTTTTTTAATTTGATAAGAACCATTTAACAACTCATCCTTAATAATGTTTAATTTTAATAAACCATTAATTTTTGATGTGTCTGCTTTAGACATTAATCTCCATAAGCTCTCATCAGGAAGTGATTTATATAATACATCGTCGTCATATAATCTCCTCTCCTGAGGCACAACTTTAACTTGATAACTTTCAAAATCCATCTCCACTTCATTAACTTTTTCCATAAAAGAAAGAATATCATCACGTAAAATTGATAATTCCTCTGTTATTTGTTTCTGTTTTGATTTAAGCTCTACGTATTTTTTTATTTTTTCGATCACCATTTACCCCACCTTAAAAATCATATATATTATGTATATGTATTTGAAGAGAAATAAGAATAGGTATTCATTCATAGTTTCATAGAATCAGACCATTCTAACAAGCCAAATTATATTAGGAGATACAGTTTAATGAACAACACAAAACCATTCCCCATTCCACTTTGGATTATTTTACTCGTTGGAATTATAGCTATTTCTTTTTCCTCTATTTTTATTCGATGGTCCGATGCACCCGTATCTGTTATGGCAATGTATCGCTTATATTTTACAAACTTATTCATGATACCATTCATGCTGAGGTACTGGGATGAAATCAAAAGCCTTTCCAAAAAAGACTGGTATTATTTATCTTTATCTGGTCTTTTATTAGGTTTACATTTTTTATTATGGATGGGTTCTTTAAGATTTACTTCTGTTGCAAATTCAACAGCAATTGTTGCACTAGAACCTATATTTGTGCTCATTGGATCTTTTCTATTTTTCAAAATAAGAACAAACGTTCTATCTGTAATGGGTATGTTTATCGCAGTTCTTGGTGCAGTTTTAATTGGATGGGGTGATTTTGGAGTTTCTTCAGAAGCATTCTTTGGAGATCTACTAGCTTTGTTAGGAGCAATTGCAGTTGCACTACATATGCTTATTGGAAAACAATTACTACGCAAAATGTCCAATTATGTTTATAGTTTCTTTGTATTTTTAACAGCCGCTTTCTCACTTCATTTTTATAATTTATTTTTAGGATATTCTTTCTTTAATTATACTTCAATAGATTGGGGAATTTTTATCATATTGGCTATCGTACCAACAGTATTTGGTCATCTACTGTTTAATTGGTTATTAAAATATATGAATGCTACAACTGTATCTATGTCTATATTAGGGGAACCATTAGGAGCAGCTTTACTTGCATATTTCCTGCTGAATGAACATATTTCAATTCAACAAGCTTTTGCTGGATTTATATTATTATTTGGAGTTTGGGTGTTCATTAAATTTAATGATAAAGATCAATCTAAATCATTAAATCAATGAATGGATAATATAAACCCGCCTTTAGACTACTCTTATTAAAGATTCCAAGACGGGTTTAATAACCTATATTCTATTATTTTTTCACCATCGTCACATGTGGTATATTTGCATCTAAAAACTCTCCAGATACTGTTTTATAACCTTGCTTTTCGTAAAATGACTCCGCTTGAGTTTGGGCATTTAGCTTGAATTGTTTTAAATCCATCTTACGCCCTATTGACTCTAAACTATCCATAATCATTTTACCCAATCCAAATTTACGGTGGGTTTTTAAAACACAAATACGTTCTAGTTTTCCATAACCATCCGCTTCTCGAATACGTCCTGTTGCTATAGGTTTTCCTTTATCATAAATAACAACATGCGTAGATTCATCCTCAAATTCATCAATCTCAATTTCTGAAGGCACTTTCTGTTCTTCAACAAATACATCCATTCTTACTGTAAACGCATCTTTAAGTTCTTGTTCATTTTTTGCCACTTTCACTTCCATCTGTTGCCGTCTTCCTTTCAAGTAAATTCAATATTCCATGATTATAGCAAGTAATTGAAGTAGTTGTCGAGATAGTGTTCGGTTTTTAAGAAAAACCTCGATTACTAATCATAGGATTGAATAGCGACTGCATCTCTTACTAAAGAAACAAATTGCAATTGTTTTTCTCCTACTGCATTTTGTTCAGCTAGTTCTAATACTTGATTCAGAGTACTTTCCTTAGCCCAATAACTTTGCCTTAATATTTCAGCAAATTCAGCAACGGCTGCTTGAAACTTCAGTTCCCTATCAAGTTCATTTTTGATAGAAAGAGAACTAGAAAGCTCTATAACATCATCCACCTTTACATCTTTAAATCTTAATCGAATTAACCCCAAATCATCTAGTTCATCATCTTTCACTTTAATCTCGTATAAAGCAGTTACGGCGTGTCCGGCTCCAATCTCACCCCCATCAACTGTATCATTGCGAAAATCCTCATCTCTTACATCACGATTTTCATAACCAATTAATCGATATCTATCCACTTTTTCAGGGTCAAATTCAACTTGGATCTTTACATCCTTTGCAATCGTTTGTAATGTACCTGTTAATTCTTCAGTAAAAATACGTCTAGCTTCTGAAAAAGAATCAATATATGCATAGTTACCATCGCCTTGGTCCGCTAACTGCTCCATTAGAACGTCATTATAGTTTCCCATACCAAACCCGAAAGTACTTAATGTTATATCATCTCTAGCATACCTTTTGATTTCTCCTAAAATCCCCTCTGCTCCTGTTTCGCCTACATTAGCAACACCGTCTGAGCAAAGAATCACTCTATTTAAAGCATTTTTTTGAAAATACTCAGATACCGTTTCGTAACCCAGGACTAATCCTTCTTCTGCATTCGTTGATCCAGATGATTCTAATTGATCTATTGCTGCTATAATTCGTTGTTTATCTTCAACTGAAGTTTGTTCAAGTATAGTTCTAGCTGTTGATCCATATACAATTAAACCTACCCTATCATTATCTTTTAATTGGTCTACAAGAAGATATAAACTTTTTTTCACAAGTCCTAATCGATTCTCTTGATTCATAGAACCAGATACATCAATGACAAATACTAAGTTAGCAGGTTTTCTGTTTTCATCTGCTATTTCTTCCCCTTTAATAGCGACTCTCATTAGTTTATAACCTTCACCAAACGGAGATTCACCACCATCAACTTGAATCGCAAATGGTTTATTTTTTGAGGCTTCCAAATCTGTTTTAAAATAATTAATAAACTCTTCCACCCTCACAGCTTCTGGAGGTGGTAATGTCCCCCTTTGAATATAGTTTCGAACCACTGTATAAGAACCAGTGTCCACATCAATAGCAAAAGTAGATAATGTATCATCTTCTGTTGAAATAAATGGATTGGTGCCATAACCTTTGAAATTCATATCTTCTATTTCTTCTCTGTTTGGTGGAGTTATAACCATACTTTTTTCATTTTGATTTAAACTTTCAGAAAATTCTAGACTTACAGCAGAATCCATTGATGAAGATTCTTCATATTTCGGTTCTTCTTGACCTTGTGGCTCAATAACCATGTCATTCCGTTCAGTTTCTCTAGAAATATTCTCCCCCTCTAACATTGGATTTTCTTCAGATTGATTAGAGCACCCGATGATAGCCAAAAACAACACAAAACTAAATATAACTAACCCTATTTTTTTCATTATAAAAAACCCCCTTTAATCCATAGACGGTATAAAGGAGGAAAATGTTGTAACTTTTTATAAGTTTATATACTTAAATTTCTTTGTCTCTATAATCCTGTGCACGAAAACTTTGGCCAGTAACATCTTCTTTTTCCAGTAAAACAGGGATTAACATACCTGGCAAAACACTACTTAGATCATTTTCAGCATTGGGTCCACCTAAATCAGTTTTAATCCAACCAGGATCAATATAACTAACTTTTATATCTACATCTTTGAGTTCGAATGAAAGATCCTTCGTATACTTATCTACAGCTGCCTTTGAAACACTATAGGCAACTAAATGTGGCTGGTCTTGAATACCAGAACTAACATTTACAATTCGACCATACCCTTTCTCTTTCATAGCAGGAGCAAAAGCACTACATAATAAGGATAAACTATATACATTGACCTGCATGATTTCTTGCCAATCTTCCACCTTATACTCAAAAATAGGTTTATATTGATTACTAATACCGGCATTATTGTATAAAATATCGATATGTCCAATTTTTTTCACTTGATGAATGATGTGGTTCACACCTTCAACAGAGGATAATTCTCCTTCAACAGAATAAACTTTAACACCTTTAGATTCAATGATTTCTTTCGTATGTAAAGTATTTTCTATCGTTCTTCCATGGAGGATGACATCACATCCTCTATCTGCTAATCCTTCCGCAACTTTTGCACCAATTCCACGACTAGAACCTGTGACTAAAGCTAACTGACCATCTAACCTTTTCATCGTTCATCCCTCCAATTTTCATGGATCATTTTAACATAGTTCTTATTTGATTTCTAATTTTTTTCTAATTGTTGAAGGGTTTTTCACTTCCGTAAAGTGCCATGGGAAAAATTGAATCATTATAATTCCAATTGTCAACAAATACATAGCAATGGTACCATTTGGATAAGCGTGAGATTGAAAAACAATCGTAGCAATTCCTATCAAAATAACACCTACCCGATTATAACCTTTTATATAAAGTGCGATCGTTGCAGAAATCCCAGCTACTAACCAAGAAACAACCGCTATCTTAACAATCATAGTACCCCCAGGGACTTGGATGTGAAACAGGGATAAAAAAAGTTGATTCATTGCCTCAGTTTGAGCTAAATCTGGATTGGATTTTAGAAAATTAAATAATATTCCTGTGGAGATGCCTGCGACAGAGTCTAAAGCAGTATAATACACAACAAAAAAACACAATGCGATTTTACTTATGAATGAAGCTGCATTTCGAGCTTTTTCTAATAAAAACAAAATGGATAGAGCCAACAATCCAAATAATGGGAGTTGTAAAAGATGTATTGTTAACCACCGATTTGCTTTTTCATTTGAAGAAACCATGTCATTAAAATCAACATGATGCGGGTGCCAAATTTCTAAAGTTCCTAACAAGAAAGGAACACCAATCATAATCATTAACTTCCAATATTTTTTAAATACCATTCTCTATCACTTTCCTCTCTTTTTTATCCATTAAATCAAATCATATCATGAACATAATACAAATTATGTAATCTGTTTTACATACTATAATTTTCATTACCAATATAATGAGATTAAAATTAAAGGAGGTATACTTTTATGGCTGGAACAGCAAAAAAATTTAATCTAAAAGCCGGAATTTACGCAAGTTTAATTGGTGGACTTGTGATGTCTATCATGTTAGGAATGATGGGATCTTTCCCTGGGATCGCATCAATGGTTGGTAGTGACTCTGCCATTGTTGGTTTTATTGTTCATTTAGTCATCAGTGCTATCTTTGGGATTGGTTTTGCATATTTTATTGGGTTTATCAAACAACCCATAGTTGCAGGTGTAATCTTTGGAGTAATCATATGGGTTATCGGCCCCCTTGTAATTATGCCAATGTTAATGGGTGGTGATGTAGCTGTTTGTGGTTCTATTTGTGGAAGCGCTTGCGGAGCTGCAAGTGATCCATGTGGCAACGCTTGTGGTGGGGGTTCATCATCAGGCATGTGGTTAAGCTTGGTTAGTCATGGCATATATGGGTTGGTAACTGGATTAGTGTTTAAATTGATCCCTATTAAGTAAAGTGAAGCAGAGAATAAAAAAACGACTTTACAACTTCATGAAATTATTGTATATTAATTTAGAATTACTTACTAAATCAAAGGAGGAATGTTTTATGACAATCAAATTACGAGTTTATACGTTAATTGCATTGAATAATACACAACCCTCCATTATGATGATACGATAATCAGTTAGTTTGACTTCAATTGATTACTGTACCGTGGGTTGTGTATTAAACCCACGGTTTTTTAATGGATAGATAGGTTTATCTTCTTATCTACTACTAAGACCGTTTAAAACGGTCTTTTTTTAATTAAAATTTACAGTATATAATAATTGGAGGCTTTTACATTGAATATAAACAAATTAGGTTGGAACGAATATTTTGAAAATGAATTTTTACCATATAAGGAAAAACAATTTACAGTTGGTCGTGTGGCGTTAGAACATAAACGTTTATACAGAGTATATACAGAGAACGGAGAGGTATTAGGAGAAGTATCTGGGAAATTTAGATTTGAGTCTGCTTCACGAGAAGATTATCCTGCAGTAGGGGACTGGGTTGTCCTTCAACAAATGGAAGGAGAAAACAAAGCGATTATCCATGCTGTTTTACCACGAACAAGTAAGTTCTCAAGAAAAGTTGCAGGTATTACAACAGAGGAACAAATTGTAGCAGCGAATGTAGACACGGTTTTTATCGTAATTTCTCTAAATGATGATTTTAACATGAGAAGAATTGAACGATATTTAATCATGGTATGGGAAAGTGGAGCAAATCCAGTTATTTTGTTAAGTAAAGCGGATTTGTGTAAAGATGTTGATGAAAAGGTATCCCAAGTTGAAACAATTGCAATTGGCGTACCGATTTGTGTCATTAGTTCAGTAGAAAATACAGGGGTTGAGCAATTAGGTCCCTATATGAATGTAGGAGAAACGATTACACTTACGGGTTCCTCTGGTGTAGGTAAATCTACTTTAGTAAATTTATTAATGGAAAAAGAAGTTCAAGAGATTCAAGATATAAGACATGATGATAAAGGAAAACATACAACCACGTATAGAGAACTATTTGTATTGCCGAATGATGTGATCATGGTGGATACACCTGGAATGAGAGAATTTCAACTGTGGGAAGCAGATGATAGTTTTGATCATACCTTCTCAGATATCGAACAATTAGCAAGTGAATGTTATTTTAAAGATTGTTCTCATAATAATGAACCAAAATGTGCAGTTAAAAAAGCAATTGAAAATGGAAGTCTAGAAGCAACTCGATATGAAAGCTACTTAAAACTGAAAAAGGAATTAGCTTTTTTAGAAAGAAAAAATGATAAAAAGGCTCAAAAACTTGAAAAAGACAAGTGGAAAAAACTCTCCGGTGATCGTACAAGGTTACATCGTCCGTAAAGTTATATTGAATATAAACATCAATATGAATTTACTATGCACGATTAAAACAAAAGCTGTCACACATTTTAAGGACAGCTTTTGTGTTTATTAATTTATACTTTATATTTTATAATCACTTTTTTCAAAAAAACTTACTCATTTTATTTTAATTTGTACATCCTCATAAATTCTGGCTGGATAATCCCAGAAAGAAAAAGTAAGTGGATTCGAATATTCTCTCTTTGGAATCAATAAGACGGTTTCCTTTGCATTGTCGTTACTTAAAATACTTGATGTACTAGTTCTGAATGAATAAGTAGCTGACGAATCATGAAATTCATGAGATATTTCTTCAGAACGTATCTGATGTAATCCGTCATATTTAATACGAAATCCTATTTCTAATTCACCTCCCTTTTCATTTATAAATTCAAGGGTAATATTCTCATCCGGTGCTTTAATTAATTTTTGTTGTTCTAAATCCACTTGTAATTCTAATTTATCTTTATCTAGTGTCCTTATAGATTTAAACTCAATATACATTTCGTCAGGCTCATAAAAATAATTACTGTCAAAATAAAGCAGCCTCTCATGATCACTGATGTGTACAGCAGACACTCCATTATTTGTACTCCATTCATTTTTAGACTGGTCAACGATACGTAAGTCATCAAACCCAAATATTTTTTTTGAATTGTTTTCATCAAATGAGATACTTAATTCTGATCTTGTTGGATATATTGTTACTTTTTCAAACGTAATCAACTGATCTTCTATATTCACTGTTTGATTAATATCATATATATGTTTCATATTTTCAAATAACGTTTTATCTACTTGAAAAGGAACAGACCAAGTATAAGGTAAGTTTTCTTCCGTATCAGCATTTTCACTTGTTGAAATGTTCACATTTAATGTGAATTCCTCTGGAGTATCTCCATGAAATGAAAAATCAATTTTATTACTAACCATATCTTCTACTTCATTTATGTTATGATCGTACGAAGTACCCACTTTATAACGCTCTCCATTTGATTTCAACAATTCAACTTTACTCAAACTGATATAATTATATTCTTCTATTCCAGTAATTGTATAAAAAACAATCAATTTTGATTCATCAATAATGACTGAATCTACAGTAAAAGTGATCTCTTCGTGTTCATCAGATTTCCCAATTACTTGGATAAATCCATTGTCTACTGCAGATTGAAGACCTTTATCGTAATTAATTAATTCTACAACTTTAGATAATCCCGGTATATTAGTTACAAATGATGCAAAAACCGGTGAAACCCTTATCGAAGTAACAAACAACAACATAAGAATACTAACCGCAATAGTAGTTACGTAGGTAGATCGTTTAAGTCTTTGTTTCTTTTTTGCTTTCATTATTCCATTGTTAATCATTTGATCCATCTGGTCTGGAATTGATAATTTGCTATAGTGATCTTTTAATTCATTTAATAAATGGTCCTCTTTATTTTCCATCATAATATTCACCCTCCCTTTCTAATTCTTTCCGTAATATTTTTAAGGATTTATTCAACCAGGTTTTTACCGTGCCTTCAGGAAATTCTAAGATTTGCGAAATTTGTGGGATTGTTAAATCCTGTATATATTTTAGTTTTATTATTTCTTGAAATTTTGGCTCTAAATTCTCTATTAAACTTTCGATTTCTAGCCTATTTATAAATTCATTTTCATTTTGATGAACTTTTATCTCAATTTGTTGTTTATTCATCCTCTTTTTTCTTTTTATCTCGTCATTACAATAATTCAATAAAATCCGAATAATCCATGTATTAAAATATTTTGGATATTTGAGTTTATTAATTTTTAAGTAAGTACGGTATGTTACTTCCTGAATGGCTTCAAGTGCATCTTGTTCATTATTAAAATAAGAATATGCTATTTTATATAATTGAACTTTATGAATTGAAATTAATTCATAAAAAGCGTCATCATTTTTCTTCTGAGCCTCTTTCACAAGTTGTTCAATTTCCACTCATATTTCTCCCCTCTTTATTCTATCTCTATATTAGACTGACAAATTATCTAAAAGGTTTTATTTTTTAAAAAAAAAGAAAAAAAGTGAGGGTTATCTCCCCCACTTTCTTCTCTTAGGTTATTATAATTTATTTTACAACCACAGTATGTTCCTTATGATCATGAATTTCCTCACCTTTTTCAACGTGTACTGTAACATTATAGGTACCGGTTGAAGTGAAGATATAATCTGATTTGTACATTCCTTTCATATCCTCAGAAGCAGCATCAACATATTCATGTTTCTCGTTATCGTCAAACCAAATCTCAAATTTAACGTTAGCATCCGTTAACAACTGATCACCTTGTTGAAGATGAGCTGTTAATTCTACTTCTTCATTTGCAACCACAGTTTCAACACCCATTAAATGTATTCCTAATCCACCTTCATCAGAATCCCCCATGGAACCATCCATGTCCTCATGGTTCATTTCGCCTGATTCCATGTTCTCATCCATCATTTCATCTACTTCTCCAACAGTAAACTGTTTTTTAGGCATATTATGCATATTTCTTGCGGTCACATGTGCAGTTACACTATACACACCGTCTTCATCAAATATTTGTTCTACAGCATAAACGCCTTCTCCTTGATGAGTTCCGTAGGCAAACGTAGAATCTTCACTGCCATCTTTTTTAAATTCAAATTTCACTTCACTTGCATCTTCAATTTTTTCAGCATCAAGAGTGACAATGGCTTTGAATGTAACAGGCTCTCCAGGTTGAATTTCTTCAGAACTAATTTGAATGTCTACATCAAATAATTTAAGAGGCGGTAATTCAGACGTTTCTTCTTGACTATCGGTACATCCAGTTACTAATACTAATACCATAATCATAATAATTAGTGATTTAAATGTTAATTTCTTTTCCATTTGTATGTAACCTTCCCTTTTCTTAAGTCAACACCATTCTTGTTGATTTCATTTTAGTATTTTTCATTAACAACCATTGTTTACAATAAATAATTCATTTACACTGAGGAATTTCTTTATTACCAATGAATGTTGTTATTCACTTTTACAGTCTACAATTGTGAAAGAAATGAATCAATATATAATTGAATATGATTATGAATTTTCAATGAACAAAAAATGAAAAAGGTGAATGAACTTTTAATAGTTCACTCACCCTTTTACTATAATCAAAATAAAAAATATTGATTAATATCTTAATTCTTTTTCTGCATTTTTCATTAAAGTCAATAATAAAATGAGAGCAATGATGTTTGCAATAAGTAAAGGAATAACTAATAACAAAGCGATTGGAAGAAGCACCAAGGATCCCATCATTAAAACAGCCGCTACTACAGTTAAAACAAAATAAATCTTCCATCTATGGGTTGCTTCATCCGCAAGACGATACCGTCCATTATATTTGGCCCAAACCTCAATTCCCTTACAAAGATGAAACACAAGCAATAAATTTAAAATCGTAAAACTAACAAATATTAAAAAACCAAAAATTCCAAAGTTTATTTCAAAAATATTAAACATGGATAACACGATCAATGGAATAGATATTTTTTGTGCAGATATAAAATGGGTATTGATATGTAACAATAACTTTAGTCCAGAAAAAATAAGCACATAACCTATAATATCAGGTAAAATATCAAAACCATTAATTCTAAAATCAAACCAAAAAATAATGCCCCAAAATATTCGACTAAATGCCATAAGTTACCTCCAGTCATGGTAACATCTTTTCTTATTTCTTAATAAACACCTCTAATATGAGCAAAAACTTCATTTTTATAAAAATCACTCAACTTCTTCATCTCTTCACTTGAAAATGAAGAAACTTGAATGGCCTGCAAATTATCTTCTACTTGTTTCACATTTTTAAATCCAGGAATGACACAGCTTACTTCTTCATGGTCAAGGATCCAACGTAAAGCAGCTCTTGTCATATTCTCTCTGCCTTCCGAAATCCATTTCAATTGACTTGCTAATTCCGATCCTTTAGATAAACCTAAACCAGCAAAGGTTTCACCTACATTAAACTGTTCACCATTTTCATTAAAGTTTCGATGATCATCTTCTTCAAAAGTACTTTGTGCCGTGAATTTACCCGTTAACAAACCACTTGCTAAAGGTAATCTGACAAGTATACCTGTTCCTTTCTCTTTTGCTTTGGGTAGTAATTGTTCAGACGGTTTTTGTCTAAAAATATTAAAAATAACTTGAAGTGCAGCTACATTAGGATTTTCCAAACATACTAAACCCTCTTCAGCTGTTTCAACACTAACGCCATAGTGACGGATTTTCCCTTCTTCCTTCAATTTATCTAAAACCTCAAACACGCTACCATCTTTTAAAATATCCATAGGTGGACAATGAATTTGATATAGATCGATTCTTTCTCTATTAAGTTTTTTTAAACTTGTTTCACAATAATTTCGGACTGTCTCCATAGAATATGTATTTGGATCATGAATGTCTCCAAAACGACAAAATTTAGTCGCTATATGTATGGAATCTTCTTTCCCTTTGGTAGCCTTAGCTAATAATTCTTCACTGTGCCCTCCACCATAAACATCCGCAGTATCAAAAAAGTTTACACCTTCGTCCATCGCTCTATGTAAAGCTCTTAATGACTCTTCATCGCTCGTAGAACCCCAAGAACCACCAATTGCCCAAGTACCAAAACTGACTTCACTTACTTTTAGATCACGATTACCAAGTTGTCTATAATTCATTTCATCTTCCTCCAGTCATTAAACAAACTTAATTATATCTTAACAAGAATTCAATTTCTATTCAATCTCTAACCATTCATTAGCAATATCCAAAGCAATTTTAAAAGACTTTCTACCTTCATTTTTTAACGCTTGAGATGCTTTTTTAAACTCTTCTTCTAACATCCATTTAGCGTTTTGATCTTTAATCTTCGAAAATTCAGCCCATGCTTCCTTTAATGCTTGCAAATAAACCTTATCACTTTCTCTATTTATTTTATTAGAGAGCTTTTTAAAAGTTTTTGATAATTCCTCTTCCTTTAACTCTTTCTCACTATTCCATTCCCGAATCTTTTGTAAATCAGTCGACTCTATCATGGATAACATTATTGCACGAATCATGATGGCAATATCAATCCATGCATTAATTTCATCTTTTAAATACATGTTGACAGAAACAATTGGAGTTTTAAATTGTGAAACAACAGACCTTAAGGATAAGCTGTTTAATTTCATTCTTTGTATATCCTCATTCATCTGATTAATACTTTGTAGCTGTATTTCAGAAGACGCTAACATTTCCTCACTTCCTGCTGCAATCTCTTGAAAAAATGCATTAGTTTGATTTGTTGATTGAACAGAATTATGTGTACTTGTTGAAATATTATTTATTTTGTTATTAACTACGTCAATGTTATTGATTGAAGATAGGAGAAACGACTCCATATATTCATATTTTTGAATGGATTCTTGCATTGAAAGTACGCTTTTCTCAACATGTGTGTCCATTTCTTGAAAGCGATACTTTAATTGTTCCTCATAATCAGATATATCTTGAATCTGTTGCTGTATTTTAGTAATTTCTTCTTTAGATTGCTGTGCTAAAATTGATACTTCATTCGCAATTACCTGAAATGCTTTCCCATGTTCACCTGCTTGTGAAGCAACTATATTAGCATTTAAGGACAATATATGGGTTTCATTAGATAACTTACTTAATAACGTACTGACAGAGCTAATATGACTGATCGATTGATCTAAATGATTCATAGATTGGTGCACTTTTTCCTTATCTTCTGAAACCACTCTAATTTGTTCCATTGTCAAAGTTGTTTCTTTTTTAGATTGGACTAATTCATTCATATACTTCATCGCATTATTAGTTAAAGATTGATTATCTGTCTTTACTTCATTTAAAAGATCATTAATGTTACACATTTCAGTTGAAATAGTTTGTACATATTCTGCTGCATCTTGAATGCCATTTGTAATATCTCGTATCGTTGTTGTCACAGTATTTACTTGCTCGTTTACAATCTCAGAGTTTTTACCAAGCATTAACACCTCTTGATCTAATCTTTTTGAACCTCGATCAACTGAAATGATTAATCTAACTAAACTTTTAGAGGTTTGATGTATTTTTTTCATTAGACCCCTTTTTCTTTTTGATTCATTTATTTCTTTACTTAAATCTCCTACTGATATTTCATCTAATTTCTTTTCAACTTGATTCAATGATAAAAGTCCAAAAATATTGTGCATATTATTTCACGTCCATTAGTTTATTTTCATATCTATATTGTAGCAAAGGATTGTTGTTAAAATTATGAAATGTTTATGAAATAAAGATGAACTCAAGATAGGTATTTGAATAATGTATTTTATTTAGGCTCAAATCCAATCAAATGCATAAATTCACAAATATACTACAAGTGTGAATACATTAATCAAGAAATCATCATAAATCTTATTACAATATTTATTCTTAAAAACTACACAGGAGCCTTTTCTTTAAAAAATAGTGCAAATGTCCAAACCAAATACAAAAAATAGAATATGATGTTATTGAAATATCATTTCAACTTTAAATTAATGAAAGGAGTTAAACAAATGAGTGATAAGGATTGTGCAAGAGTTACCCCTATTTTATCTGATTGTACAGCTCAATGTTTTCCAGCAGAATGTGATACGTTTAAAGTAGATTTAGTATTAGGTACTTGTGAAGTTCAAATAGATGTTGAAGCTGACATCGACTTAGATGAACCTGCTCTAGATATTAAAGATATTGACAAAGAGGTATGTGTCACACAGTGTGAATTTATTGAGGTAACAAGTCCAGTTGATGTTTGTAAACTAACTGGAAAATTATTTTTAGGCGGGTTTGTTCGCAAAAATATTCGTTATTCTGCTGTTGGATGTGTAACGGATCAAGGCGTATGTGGTGAAATTCGTCATTGTACTGTAAAAGTACCTTTTAATTGTGCTGTACCTATTGAAGGATTATTCCCAGTTTCTGATCACAACGATAGTGCAACAAAAAGCTTCCATGGTCGTAAGCTTACTCAATTTGACCAAAGTTTATGGCAGCCTCTGAATGCACCAGTAGAATGTGAAATTAACAGTGTTACGATTAATGAACGAGATTTATTCAAAAATCGTAAACCATTACCTTATGGTCCCGAAGGTGAAGGTACTTTCTGTACATTAAGAGAAAAAATGGTTATCCTTTTAAACATTACTCTTACTCAAAAAACTATACGCACTATAAAACCACCTAAGACTAGTACTACTACCTGTTGATAGAATAATAATGAAATGTACAAATGTAAATTGAAATTTATAAATTCACCTTTAATTGGATAGTTAGAGGTGAATTTTTTTTCAAGTAGAAGCCATTTTAAATTAATTAACAAAACCCCAGTTAATTTAAAATTGTTTTAATTTACACTTATGTTTACTCGAAGGGAGACAATAAATATGAGTAATTGTAGTGCTAAAGCAACAACGATTTTAAGTGATTGTACTGCTCAAACAACACCAGCCGAACCGAACATGTTTAAATTAGATATCGTATTAGGAACTTTAAATTGTCAGATAGATATTGAAGCTGATATTAAATTAGATGTTCCTGCTTTAGATATTAAAGATATTGACAAAGAGGTATGTGTAACACAATCTGAGTTTATAGAAGTATCTAGTCCCATTGCTAATTGTGCAATCACAGGAAAATTGTTTTTAGGTGGATATGTTCGCAAAAACATTCGTTATGCTTCAGTTGAATCTGTAACTGATGATGGGGTGTGTGGAAAAATTCGTCATTGCACTGCGAATATACCTTTTAATTGTGCTATTCCTGTAGAAGGAATATTCCCAACAAACAATCATAACGAACGTGAAGCAATGAGCTTCCATGGTCGCAAGCTTACACAATTTGACCAAAGTTTTTGGCAGCCTTTAAATGCACCAGTAGAATGTGAAATTAACAGTGTAAATATTAATGAAAGAGATCTGTTCAGTAATCGTACTGCACTATCTCACGGTCCTAAAAATGAAGGTGCCTTTACTCAAATAAGAGAGAAAATGGTTGTATCTTTAAACATTACACTCACTCAAAAAGGTGTAGTAACTTTAAAATTAACATGACAATTACTAATAAATTCTAAAGCCATCAATCCAGATTTATCTTATTATTATTAAAAAAATAGAAATTAGCCCGTTTCTTAATATATATCAGCTAATAACCAATCAAAAAGATATAAAGAAGAATATAATATCTAAATCTATAGAGAAAGGAGTAAAATATAGTGTTTGATAAATATGATGATGGCGTAAAAGTGACACCAATATTATCTGATTGTACTTCTCAGACAACACCAGCAGACCACCAGAATACCTTTCAATTGGATGTTGTTCTAGGATCATTGAATGTTCAAATCGACATCGAAGCTGATATTGAATTAGATTGTCCTGCTTTAGATATCAAAGATATTGATAAAGAAGTTTGTATTACTCAATCTGAATTTATTGAAATTACCAATCCAAATATTCCCTGTAAATTAGCAGGTAAGTTATTTCTAGGCGGGTTTGTTCGTAAAAATATACGTTATTCTTCAGTAGATTACGATTCAAATGATGGGGTTTGTGGTAAAATCAGACATTGCACTGTGAATGTACCATTCAATTGTGCATTACCCGTTGAAAATATATTCCCAATACTCGACCACAATGATAGTGCTACAAAAAGCTTTCATGGACGTAAACTTACTCAGTTCGATCAATCATTATGGCAACCTATTAACTCACCTGTAGAATGTGAGGTTGAGCAAGTTGCAATTAATGAAAGAGATTTATTTAGCAATCGTACCCCATTACTATACGGTCCTAAAGATGAAGGTACTTTCACAACAATTAGAGAAAAAATGGTTGTCAGCTTAACGATAACGCTTACGCAAAAACAAGTAAAAACGATAATAACTTCTATCAAAACTCCTGTTAATGTTACAGAACCAACGCCTGTACCTGAACCTGTTCCTGTACCTGTACCTGAACCTGTTCCTGAACCTGTTCCTGAACCTGTTCCTGAACCTGTTCCTGAACCTGAACCAGGACCCGTTACTGTTTGTCCTGAACCTGAAGAAGAAAAACCCATTGAATGTTTTGAACTTGAGTCAGAACAACAAGAAGATTTAGATGTAAATAAAAGTGATGACATTGCAACAATAAAATCATCGGTTCAGAATGAAATAAACGGGAGTATAGAAGTAGAAGTTCATCCAGAACCCCTAATTGATTCCCAAGAACAAGATAAAACTTTTGAAAATGTAAACAACCATATATCTGAATTAAATTTTGAAATATCTCGATTAAAAGAACTTATGGAGAAGATGAATGAAAAGATCACTTTAAATGCTGAAGTTCATGTAAAAACTCATTCAGAGACACAGGAGGAAAAAACACTCGAAATTAACGATAATGAGATGAATGAAGTAAACCATGAGATTTTACAATTACAAACAGAAGAACCTGAAGTTACAGGAAATCATATTGCTGAATTAAATGAAAATATAGAAAAATTAAAAACAGAGGTTGAAAATGTAAAAAATGAATCTAAGGTCTCGAAATCAGGTTTCTTCGCTTGGTTGAAAAGACTATTTTCAAGAAAAGTAAAAGAAGAATATTAATAAATACCTGCCCAAACAAGAAATGCACTCCAAAAAGTGACGAAGTTCCTTCTAGCAATAATTTAATAAAACAGCAGAGAGTTCATAACCTTCTCTGCTGTTTTATGTTAAATTTCAACTTGATCCCCACTCATTAAAATATGACATTTCATTCCCTGTTCATCTAAATTTTGAGCAAATTCATCTACATTCTGTTCAATGATTGGAAACGTATTATAATGTATTGGAATTACTCGATTAGTCTGAAGCCACTTAGCTGCGATTAGAGCATCCTCTGGTCCCATCGTGAAGTTATCTCCCATAGGTAAAGCGGCTAAATCAATCTTATTTAATTCACCAATCATTTTCATATCTCCAAATAATCCTGTGTCCCCAGCATGATAAAATGTACGATCATTCATGGTTAATAAAATACCAGCTGGCATTCCAGTATAAATCGTTTGATCTCCATGTTTTACTGAAGAACCGTGGAATGCCTGAGTTAATTTAACCTTAAATCCTTCAAATTGAAATGCTCCACCAATATGCATGGGGTGTACATTTGCACCTTGAGATTGACAATACATCGCTAATTCATATGTAGCAATAATAGGGCATTGATTCTCAGCAGCAATCTGTAAACAATCACCAAAATGATCCTCATGTCCATGACTTAAAATGATCGCATCTACTTTAAAATCATCAGGAGAAGCTGAAGTTTGTGAATTTCCCTTTAGAAAAGGATCGATCAAAATACTCTTACCATTACCCTCAACAAGGAAACATGAATGTCCATAAAAAGTAACTTTCATTATAACACCCTTTCTCTAGCCCTCATACTAATTTTATTTAAAGGTACTAATATATGCTGATTTGATTCTTTCCAGTCCTTCTACTAACATTTCTCTAGGGCATCCGATATTCATTCTTGTGAAACCATCACCATTCTCACCAAAAATAAACCCGTCACTTAAAGCTACTTTTGCTTTTTTCAACATAAATTCTCGTAGTTCTTGTCCATTCATCCCTAATTTTCTACAATCTAACCATACAAGATATGTACCTTCAGACTGGATGACTTTAATTAGTGGCATATTTGTTTCTACATATTGTTTTACATACTGATTATTATCGTATATGTAATCTATACATTGATCTAGCCACTCACCACCTTGTTTATATGAAGCTTCAGCAGCTACCCTTCCGAAAGTATTCATCATATTTAAAGAGTACCTGCTAATTTCTTTTCTAAATTTCAACCGTAAATCAGCATTTGAAATAATTACGCTTGAAGCTTGCAACCCTGCAATGTTAAACGTCTTACTAGGTGCTATACAAGTAATGGTCTGTTGAGCCAACTCTTCACTGATGGTAGCTAATGGGATATGTTTACTTTGTTTAAAAACTAAGTCTGCATGAATCTCATCAGCAACAATAATAATATTATGTTTTATACAAATCTCACCTAAACGTACCAACTCATCTTTCGTCCATACTCTGCCAACTGGGTTATGTGGACTACAAAGTAATAACATTTTAACAGAGGAATCGAGTTGGTATTCTAGTTTGTCTAAATCCATTTTATAAGTATTATCTTCAAGAATAAGAGCATTATCTACAATCACTCTTCCACTTCTATTAATAACATCAAAAAATGGATAATATACAGGAGATTGTAAAACAACTTTATCACCTGGTTCAGTCAAACAAGAAATTAAGAAACCAATTGTAGGCATCACACCAGGAGAATAAGATAGCCATTCTTTTTCGATTTTCCAGCGATGTCTTTGTTCTAACCAACTTACTACGGCTTCATCATAAGAATTAGGAGAGGATGAGTATCCGTAAACACCATGTTCTGCTCTTTTAATTAAAGCATCCACTACAGGTTTAGGGGAACGAAAATCCATATCTGCTACCCACATGGGTAATACTTCATCACTATCAAAAAACCTCTTTCTTTCATCCCATTTATATGAAAACGTACGATTACGATCAATAGTTTCATCAAAATATTTACGCATTTGATACACCTCTTGATTAATTATTTTTTTCAAAGTACTCCGCTAATGTAACGATCATACTTCCCATTCTTTCTATTTCAGGAGTTACAACTCTATTGATTCCCTCTTCTCTTAAAGCCGCTTCAGTTACTTTTCCAACAGATAATGCAAGTACTTTCTCGTTTAAGGCGTGAATGAATTCTGAACGCTTCATATTTTTGTCAGCATATTCAACCATAAATCGAATTTGAGGGCCACTAGTAAAAGCCACCACATCCACTTCACCATTTAAAATTTCAGAAACAATTTGCTCCATTTTCTCATCAGCAGGTGGTACATGTCTATAGGGCAATATTTCAAAATAATTAGCACCTGATTTTTCTAACCAATTAATCATTTTTGGTGCAGGAGCGCCATAGAGCTGGAGTGCTATATGTTTTCCTTCTAATTGATAAGGTTGGAACATTCGAGTAAGTCCTGCTGTTGTCCCATCATCATCCCTTATGGTTGGTTGTATTCCCAATTTTTTTAAAACATTCAATGTTTTATATCCTCTTGCAGCAATTTTCGCACCTTTTAAAACATTTATAAATTGATTTTCATTTCCAGATTCTTTAGCTAGAGTATGTAATTTATCCGTTCCAATTCCTGTTGTAAAAATGATCCAATCACATTTTTCATGAAGCAATCGATGTAATGATTCTTTTACATTAGAATCATCAAGAAAAACAGTACCTTGAGCAGGACGTATTAATGGGGTACCTCCGAAATTTTCAATAAGTTTGCTAATTTCATCCGCTTTTCTTCCACCAGCTATTGCAATCTTTTTCCCCTCAAGCTTTTTCAAAGTTCACTCATCTCCTATGTATGTACATGATTATATATTATAACATTAGTTAAAAGAAAATCACCTACCGATCACCTTTCACAGATGCATCCAAGAGATGTTCACATATATCTATTGAAACTTTATGATTAAAGAAAAGGGGAAGCAAGTCTTGCAAGCGACTCTGCTATTTTCTGGGTTCTTGAACGATGTGAAAACTGTTCATATTCAATTAATGTTGATACTAAAAGATCAGCTTGAAAATCATCCACTAATTTTCTTACACTTTCTTGTTGATATAAAATTACATTGATTTCAAAATTCAAATAAAAACTTCTCAAATCCATATTTGTCGTTCCAATTGTAGCAAATTCTTCATCAATAATAATGAACTTACTATGCATAAACCCATTTTTGTATTCAAAAATTTTCATTTCAGCTTCTAAAAGCTCTGAAAAATATGACCTTGATGCATAAAATACAAATCGATTGTCAGGGTTTAAAGGGAACAGTAATTTAACATCAATTCCGCTTAAACAAGCAATTCTCAAAGCACTAATGATATCTTCATCCGGTATAAAATAAGGGGAAGCAAGCCATATCGATTTTTTAGCTGAAGTAATCATAGAAAAAAATAAATCTTTAATGACATTCCACTTTTGATCTGGTCCACTATTAATAACCTGTACAGCACCTGTCTCTGTATTTTGAATACTTGATTTAACATTTTTAATAAAATATTCGTCTGAAGCAAATTCTTCATTCGTAGCAAATAACCAATCCTTTTGAAAGAAGTACTGAAGTGCATTTACAGCTTCTCCTTTTAGCTGTAAATGAGTGTCTCTCCAAAACCCAACCTTTTTATCTTTTCCTAAGTATTCATCACCTATATTAATACCACCAGTAAACCCTACTTTACCGTCAATTACGATCATTTTTTTGTGATTCCGATAATTGATATGATTATTTAAAAAGCGAATTTTCAAAGGTAAAAATGGTTCAATCGTTACGCCTACAGACCTAAGATCCTTTAAGTATTGTTTATGTAACTTCCAACTGCCAAAGAGATCATAAATAAATCTAATTTTCACACCTTCAATTGCTTTTTGAATCAAAATATTTTTTATCTTTTGACCTATCTCATCATCTCTGACGATGTAATACTCCAAATGGATATGATGCTTTGCTTTTTGTAATGATTTTATGATTTCTTCAAACGTAACTTTACCATTAGTTAATATCTTTACCTCTGTTTTGTAAGATAATGGACTGTTACCTAAATTGTAGGCTAATCTTGAAAAAATTCTTTGCCTTTCATCCAACAGTTCTATATTTGTACTCATTAATTTGGTTAATTCAATATTATTATCGTTATTGTTCTGAATAAAGATATTCTTTTCATTAATTTTTCTTTTTAAATAACTACGTCCAAATAATATATAAAAAATGAAACCAAAGATAGGTAAGAATATTAGGACGATCAACCAAGTTATTGTTTTTGTTGGGGAGCGATTTTCAAAAATAAGGAGAATTCCGATTATAAACGAGATCACAGAAAAAAAAAGACTAATGAAAGTAAAAATTTGACTATCCCAAAAGCTCTTTGTGAAAACATAAATTACATATATAAATAATGCTATAAGAAAAAAGATTAATTTTTTCATTTAATCACCTAGTTCTTATCTATTGTTTATCGATTACCTTATTAAGTTTTGCAGTACAGCAAAACAATATTCCTTAAAACATCAAGAAATAAATATATATTTAGAATGTTTGTTTTAAAATTATCACATACTAAATGAAGTTTATTTTGTTTCTTATTCAAGAAGGAGGTATGAATATGGCTGAAAAGAGTCAACATCAACAAAACTTACAAAATGCTGTAGAGAGAGCAGATGATGCAATTACTTTGTTGCAAAAATCACAACAAGCTGTATTAAAGGCTAAAGCAACTGCAAGTCCCCAGGATATTAAAAAATCTGAAGATCAATTAGACTATGCGATGACCAATTTAAAAAAGGTACAAACGAATCTAGATTTTCAAGCTAATGAATCACAGGAACAGCAGGTAAAATATATGCAACAACAATTAACTCAAACAAAGGTGGATGCACTTGAGGTACAACAAATAGAACCCTCTCCTCCACAAAATAAAAAAAGATAACTTGTTTTTACGTAAAAGTTTTAATCGAAGAATGAATTGAAGACATAAATAAAGACACCCTTCATTGGAGGGTGTCCATCATTAATAAAAATTAATTTTATGTTCCAAATTCAATTTGTACGTTTTTATCATTATAGTCGTTTATATCAATTTCATTGCCTTCCTGATCATAATATTTACCTGTTTTTCTGTCAAAAGTTATTGTTACCCATTCTATATCTTCTATATCAATTTCATTCCCATCTTGATCATATACTTTTCCTGTTTCTTCATCTACTGTGTGCATTGTATATTCGTAGTCCTCTAATGTTCCTGTATTTGTAAATCCTCCTCGTTCAATTTCATTTCCGTCTTGATCATAAACTTTACCTGTCTCCTCGTCGATTGTAAATTCGACAATTTCACCTACCTCTGAAAAATTAGACTCAATGAATTCAATTTCATTTCCATCCTGATCATAAACTTTCCCTGTTTCTTCATCTACTGTGTGTATTGTATATTCGTAGTCCTCTAATGCTTCTGTATTTGTAAATCCTCCTCGTTCAAATTTTACGTTTTTATCATTATAGTCATTTATGTTAACTTCGTTTCCATCTTGATCGTAATACTTATCTGTTTCTTGATCAAAAGTAATTTCCACCCAAGTTTCATCCCCATTAGATTTTGGTATTTGAACTACATTTCCATCTTTATCATAAGCTTTACCCGTTTTTTCATCTACAGTAATCATCTCATATTTGTTCAAATCAACTTCCGTACCTTTATTATCATGAAATGGAATTACTTGAACATTACTTTCATTTGCATTTACTGCACCTACTACACCTCCTAATAATAAAGCTGATAATGCTGCTGATGTGATCATTTTTTTACTTCTCATGATTTTCTCTCCTTCGATTTTGTTTTTCCTTACATGAATAATGTACAAAACGGATGTGAAATCGAAGTGTCCTTGTTATGTAAATGATGTGAATTCTTCTCGGTTTAAATTAAAATAAAAACATATACCCTTCTCTGTATTTTGAACTCCAAATTGAGCATGATGAAGTTCCAATATATTTTTAACTATAGAAAGTCCAAGCCCAGTGCCCCCTGTTTCTTTATTTCTTGAACCTTCAATACGATAAAATCGTTCCCATATTTTATGGATCTCACTATCTGGCAACGATACACCTTGATTTTCGATAGAAAAATAAGTTTGACCTTTTACCTTTTTCACTTGGACATGAATTTCCATATCTTTAGGTGTATATCGAATTGCATTACTATAAAAATTTGAAATCACTTGCTCCATTTTCTTTCGATCAGCATACACAACACAATCCGATTCTATGTTATTCATTATCTTTAAATTTTTCTCATCTATATTAAATTTCAACTTGGATTGAACTTCATTCACTAAATCACTCATGGAAAACTTTTCAATATTTAAATGATAAAAACCAGATTCCAGACGTGATAACTCCAACATATCTGAAATCAATTCGTTCATTTTATTAGATTCTTGAATAATAACATCTGTATAATAGTCCGACTTATCTACTGAGACTCCGTCTTTAATACCTTCTGCATAACTTTGAATGATACTCAGCGGAGTTTTTAATTCGTGAGAAATCCCAGATACAAATTCTTTTCTCATTTTTTCTAATTTTCGTTCTCTCTCTATATCTTCTTGTAATTTTTTATTTGCCTTCTGCAAATTTGAAATTGTTTCATGTAATTTTGAAGAAAGTTTATTTATACTTTTGGATAAATTCCCGATTTCATCGTCTGCTTTTATTTCGAGTTCTTCAGTAAAATTAAGATTGGACATTTTAGTTGCAACACTATTTATTTTAATTAAAGGTTTAGATATGATTCTTGAATAGTACATCGACATCATAAAAATAAGGATTAGAAAAATGAATGCAGCATAAATATAATAATCTTTCATCACATCAACCGCTTCATTCACAGGTTGTAAAGATTCCATAGTGAATATATACTTCTTAGCATTATTACTTTCAAAAATGGGTTGAACTAAAGTGAGATTGTCGGTTCCAGTATTTGAGTCATAATATGACATCAAAATAGTTTCATCTGTAGAAAATATTAATGAACTATTATTTTCTCTGAATTTTTGAAATGCACGCATATATAAGTCCCACTTAAGCTTCGTTTCCTCCCCTATGTTTATATCCATTTTTATTATTGTTCCTCTAAAAAATTCGTATTTTCCATTATCGTCAACTTGATAAGATCTTAATTCTTTATTTGATGACTTTATATAAACGGGAGTAAGTTTGCCCTCTTCCCTAATACCAATTACTTCAATATAATTCCCTTTACTCATACCAATGGATTCTAAATTTGTCGTATCAAAAGCACCATTTAAGAAAAATTCAGTTAGAGAAACAGTAAATACTTCTCCATCTTCCGATAGCATGGAAATTTGAAGTCCATTTTCAAAAATAACTGGTGGATCAGGTACTTCTACTATTACATAATCTACACTATCTTGATCTGCAGAAGATGGTTCTGAATGTTGATCCACATTTAAAACGGAGATAAATGCATTATTTTTTTCATAATATTCATTGGATATTTGATCCAAAAGATTAGGATCATCTAAATATTTATCACGATACAATTCAACTTCATTTGTAATTTCTTTTTCTTTTTTTTTCATATAAAATGTATCAAAAAATAACGTTTGACTAATGACAATTAAACCTACAAATATTGAAAAGAATAAGGTAGTCACAATGAATAATTTAAATACAATACTGTTACGTTTCATTTGCCACCTCAAACTTGTAACCAGATCTGATCACTGTTTTTATATATTTTGCTTTTTGTCGTCCTAATTTACTCCTAATTTTTTTGATATGAGTATCTACTGTTCGCAAATCACCAAAGAAATCATACCCCCACACTTGATTCAACAACTTTTCTCTCGATAGAACGATACCTTTATTTTCTATTAAGAATACTAATAGTTCATATTCCTTATGAGTTAATGTCAGTTCATTATTGTTTACGATCACTTGCCTTGATTGTTTGTTGATTTGAATCCCATTCAAATCAAATATTTCGTTTTGATTCCCAATCGTTCCCTCAGCTCGTTTAATCAACATTTTTGCTCTAGCGACCAATACTTTAGGACTAAATGGTTTTGTCACATACTCATCAGCACCTAGATCAAATCCCATTAACTTATCTTCTTCTTCCGTTCGCGCTGTTAACATAATAATAGGTACATCTGATTCATTTCTAATTCGTCTACATACAGCCCAACCATCCAGTTCTGGTAACATAATATCTAATATGAGTAAATCAATCTTATTCATTTCAAAAATTTCTAGTGCCTGTTTACCATCACTCGCCTCTAGAACAATAAATCCCTCAGATGAAAAATAATCCTTACCAATTTCACGAAGTCTATCCTCATCTTCTACAAATAAAACGGTTCGATTCATATTTCAATACCTCTTTTATTTATTGTTATCTATCTTATTAGTTCATGTGCTTAGATTATTTTAAATATTTTCTAATATTATATCTAAATCATGTGTAATCCATGTGAACTAACAACCAGTTTTATCCTTCACGTCCATTTCATTTAGAGTTCACTTCAATTTCACCTGAATGAGTTAAATTAAAAATGTAACAAACATGATGTTAACAACCTCATATCTCTTATACCCTTAACAATCAAATGCACGTGATTATTAAGGGTGTTTTTTTGGTCAAATAATGAAATACATTCAATATTTTGTCACAATCATAGTATTTATTGTGATTTTTTTCACTTTTAAATTGAATGCACTGTTTTAAAATAAAACTATACAAAACAACCACAAGAGTATCTTAGAAATAACAGACAAGAGAATTACAAATAGGCTCTTGCTGGAACCTACCTCATGAATTAAAGAATAAAATGTTTAGAGTTAAACTCTAAAGGAGTTGAGTAAAATGTTTGTTAAGTTTTTAAGAGAAAATATTTATGCTTCTATCGTTCTTTTATTCTTAAGAATTTACTTAGGCTGGGAATGGTTAACTGCTGGTTGGGGCAAAATCACTGGAGATTTTGATACGTCTGGATTTTTAAAAGGAGCTGTTGGTAAAGCGACTGGAGATCATCCTGCCGTTCAAACATGGTGGGCAAACTTCTTAGAGGATTTTGCGATTCCTAATGCTGGACTTTTCAATTTTCTCGTTGCATGGGGTGAATTTTTAGTAGGTTTAGCATTAATTCTTGGTATATTTACTACATTTGCTGCACTGATGGGAATCATCATGAACTTTGCATTCTTATTATCTGGAACAACAAGTACAAACCCGCAAATGGTTATTTTAACGATATTTATTCTTGTAGCAGGAGCAAATGCTGGTAAAATGGGTCTAGATTATTACGTAGTACCATACGTTAGAAATTTATTTAAAAGAAACCGTACTGTAGATACTTCATATATAGAAAAATAAATAATTCTCTATACTCCTTAGATAAAAAATTAATATCTCTCCACTCCTTATCCTATGTTCATATGAGCATAGGAATTTTTTTTCCTTAATTTAATTTTAACTTTTGTAACCTGAGAGAATTACTCACCACAGAAACCGAACTTAGTGCCATTGCAGTTCCAGCCATCCAAGGTTCTAATAATCCCATTATTGCAAAAGGAATAGCGATTAAATTATAAAGGAGTGCAAAACTCAAATTTTGTTTAATATTTCTCATCGTTTTTCTACTTAGTTTAATTGCTTTTGAAACATCTATCAAATCATTTTTCATTAAATTTACGTCAGCTGCTGCATTCGTTAAATCCGTTCCAGTCCCCATCGCGAATCCAATATTTGCTGCTGCTAAAGCAGGAGCGTCGTTCATACCATCTCCCACAAATACAACATTTTCTCCTTTTTGCTGCCATTTTCTAACTAAGTCACCTTTATCCTTTGGCAAAGCATTTGAATAAATATGTTTAATCCCAACTTCTTTGGCGATTGATTTAGACGTATAATCATGATCACCAGTAACCATTACAACCTTAAAGCGTAATAGTTTTAATAAACGAATGGCTTCAATCGAATTTTGTTTTAATGTATCTGAAACACATATCATGCCAGAAAATTTCTGTTGAATAGATACAAATAATACACTTTTCCCTTGCTCTTGCAACTGTTGTACCCTTCTATTGTCTATATTAATCGATACACCTTGATTTTCTAACAATTGTTTTGTACCAATGATCACCTTAGAACCCTCAACATTTCCACTTATGCCATAGCCCGGGAAAGTAATGATAGAGTGCGAATCAGGTAAAATTAATCTTTTATTTTTTGCTTCTTTCACTATCGCTTTAGCCATAGGATGTTCAGAATAAGTTTCCACTGCTGCAGCCATACACAATAAATATGATTCAGAAACATTTGTACTAATAACTTTAGTGACAGAAGGTTTCCCTTCGGTTATTGTTCCAGTTTTATCAAGGAAAATAACACTACCATGATCTAAAGCTTCAATGTGACTCCCCTCTTTAAATAAAATACCATTCTCTGCAGCTCTTCCAGTAGCAACCATAATAGATGTGGGTGTTGCTAAACCTAGTGCACAAGGACATGCAATAACCATCACTGCAATTGCATGTTCTAAAGATAACGCAAAGTCTCCAGGTTTTATTACATAATACCAAGTGAAAAAAGTGAATAAGGATAAGCTAACAATAACGGGTACAAATATTCCAGCAAATCGATCTGCTGCGCGTTGAATAGGTGGTTTAGAGACCTGAGCTTCCTCAATGAACTTATTGATTTGTGCAATCGTAGATTGTTGACCTGTTCTTGTAGCAACAATTTTAAGTAATCCATTCATATTAATCGATCCACTAATTATAGTGTCTCCTTGTTTCTTTTCAATTGGAATAGACTCTCCAGTAATCATAGATTCATCAATAACTGAATTTCCTTCAACAATTTTTCCATCAACAGGAATGTATTCTCCAGCATGAATAATCATTATATCTCCAACCTGAATCTTTTCAGCTGGAACAGACATGGAAATGTTATCTCTAATAATCGTCGTTTCCTTCATTCCAATGTCCTGTAATCGATGAACAACTTGTAGCGTTTTACTTCTCGCTCTCAATTCTAATAATTTACCTAATAACACAACGGTTATGATCATAGAGCTAGTCTCAAAATAAAGAGGAACATGGTGATTCTCCATCGAGGAAGAGATAGAGTTTATAGTTAAGTAATGGCTATAAAAATAAGCAGAAGAAGTACCTAAAACAACCAGCACATCCATATTGGCAGTTTTATTTTTGACAGCATGAAACGCACTAAAATAAAAAGGCATTCCGATCATAAACTGAACTGGAGTTGCCAACATTAATTGAAACCAAGAATTCATGAACAACTCTGGAACCCAAATACTAGATGTAAAAGAAAAGTGGGTAAACATAGTCCATAATAGTGGGATAGTTAATATAGCTGATATCACAAACCTGTTCCGTAAACTTCTATACTCTATTTTACGGAAATCTATCTGTTTCTTTAATATATCTTTATAAATATTTGCACCAAATCCTAACTTTTCAATTTTATGAATGATTTGATCTATATTTATTGTTTTTTGATTAAACCGTACTGAAGCTCGCTCTATCGCTAGATTCACTTTTGCTTCGTGAATTGACTCTATTTTACTTAATGATTTCTCAATTCTAGCAGCACAATTACCACATGTCATTCCTGAGATTTGTATTGTGACTTGTCCTTCTTTTTCATTCAATAAAGACATAATGCCGCCCCCAATTTACTTTATTCACATGGACAATCTATCGTATATATCCAATGTATGAAAAAGAACTTCTTGAAATGATAAATAGCCCAAAAGTTATTTAACTTCTGGGCTATAAAAAAATTTTTATTCTAACGACTTAATATCTTTTATAATTTGATCAAAATCAGGATTATTACCATCATATTTCGTTAATACTATCCCCTGCTGATCAATCAAATAAAACGCAGTTCCATGAATGACTTGATCAGAATTTTCATCTTTCTGCGCAATAGTTAGAAATGAGTTTTTAGCGAACTTTTGGATGATATCATCCGAATATCCAGTTAAAAGATGCCAGTTGGAGAAGTCTGCCCCGAATTTACTCACGTATTCCTTTAAAACCTCAGGTGTATCAATACTTGGGTCCACACTAAAAGATACTATTTCTGCATCTACACCCGCTTCTTTCATTTTAGATTGAAGCTGAACCATATTGTATGTCATGCCTGGACATACCGTAGTACAGTTTGTAAAAATAAAATCCGCTATCCAAACCTTATTTTCTAAATCAGATAAACCAAAAGGGACATTTTCTTGATTCGTATAAGTAAAATTTTCGACTTCAATATTTAGATCATTCGGTTTTTCGCTTGATAAACTACATGCAGATATGATGGATAAAAAACAAATACTTAATATGATTGTTTTTAATTTACTAGATCTATACACAAAATCCCTCCTAAATTAATGCTGGTCTGTATGTCCCTCAGTCGATTCATCCATAGGATTTTCTGATTGAGAATGGCCTTCATCAATAGAATGAGACATCTCTACTTGACCTACTTTTAATACTAGGCTAGGCATATTATGCATATCTCTTGCAGTAACATGGGATATAATCGTATATATTCCTTCTTGATTAAATGTTTTTTGAATTGAATAAACTCCATCACCTTGGTGTTGTCCTTGTACCATCTCTGATTCTTCTTTTCCATTCATTCGAATCTCAAATTTCACTTCACTTGCATCTTCTACTGATTCATTATTTTGAGAAACTACAGCTTCAAAGGTTACTTCACTCCCTACCTCTACATTTTCTGAATCAGTTTTTAATTCTACCTGAAGTGGACTTAGAGACTCTTCCATAGGATTGTCCATAGACTTCATATCTATATGTGTTTCACTTTCTGAACTTCCATTAGAACAGCCTGTAAGTACTATAGTTAGTAATATTAAAATTGATATTAATGATCTCATTTTTTTCCTCCAACAATAATTTAATTAACTTTTTAGGTTTATTCTAATTTCTCTCCTAAATCAGAAGTTTTAGGTTGAATATACTGCCCTACTATAAATGACATTTTATGTACTAACAGCATAATTGCACCACCCAATTTTTGATCAACATCAGTAGGCATCATGTTCATACCTATTAAAACACTTAAATCTACATTTTGACCAAAACAGATTTGTAGCATATTAAATTGAGTAGTAACTTCAGTAAATGTTCGATAAGGTAACGTAGAAAAAAATAATAACAAACAAACAGGAAGTAGAACTAATGTATTTGCCATAACATAATGTCTTCGGTTTAGATCTGTTAATTTTTTTTGTGAAAAGCTTCCAACTATAGATTTCCAAACGCAAAAAGAAGCATAGGCTAGTAATATATGAAAACTATAATATAACCATTTATTCATCATGATTGTATCCATTACTACTGGAATATGGTAAACAATAAACAGACCATTAAATAATATAAGTGATACGATTGGACTCATTATAACTGACCTTACTTTAACAATAGTTTGAAACCTTTTAGGAAAATAAAACTGATGTATTTGAATTCCCGAAAGCAATAGTGGGGTAACTAAAAAATATAATAGGCTCATTTGCAACATGTGTACACTAAACATTAGATGAGCAAAACCGTACAAAGGACTTCCCCAACATATATAAAACAAAAAAAGTCCTATTAAAAAATATAATCTATGTTTAGATTGAATTTTCGTCCTTCCTCTTTCAATGAGCAATCCTGTTAGTAACCAATATACAGTGGATAATAATGTGATAAAAACGAATAATTGTTTATTCCATTCCAAAAGACCTGATTGTAAAATCAGTTCCATATGCATCACTCCCCATCTGCTCTATCTTGATTAACTAATGCAAGAGGAATTTAATCACAGCAACCTTTATTCTTACCTTGCATTTGATTAAAAACCATATGAAAAGCTTCCGAAAAAGAATAAATGGTTCCCCCAAAACCAAGTGCAAATTTATTTGCATGTTCTTTGTGCTGAAATGCTAATACTTGAGGTTGACAGCATCCAAGATTCAAAGAAGTATCCATTAAGTACCAAGCAGAAGTTGCACTGATCGTTGTTTGCATTAAGAAATCAGGACAAATTGCTTGTAATACTTTATCTCCCTTTTGTTGGTGTCGTAACAAACCACAGTGTGCACAGCAAGTCGTTTCAATACTTTGATCTTGTAAAATTAATCGATAGGCTAACCTTTGATTTATTGGACTATAACAATAAACACAATCTTGCTTGTTAACAAAAGCTCCGTTCCGTTCCTGATTCAACGAAATCCCGCCAAAAGTTTTAATAATCAATCCTTCTTCAACTAACGGTTTTATATCACGGTGAATGGTCATTTCAGATACACTAAACATTTCACTTAACTGAGTGATTTTTAGTGATTTTTTTTCACGAATATAATCCAGTATTAGATTTCTTCTTTCAGCTGGCAGCATCTTTTAACCCCTCCTATTTTTCATAACTATGAAATAAAATCACATATTATAACAAATACAAACAAAATAATATCACACATAATATTCCGATAGACAAGTATTTTTCTAAAACATTTGAACATTTTTCGAAAATACAATGTTATAAAATCACATATTTTAAATACATAAAATGAAAATCTAAATTTATATAGTAAAAAGTCGGCATAACTTATAAAGTTATACCGACTTTCATATCTTCAATTAAATCAGGTGATAATCCGTTCTGGGTGTGTATACACATTTAATTTACTTCCTCTTACAAATCCAATCACTGTAATTCCTAAATCATCAGCTAAATCAAGTGCTAAATTTGTTGGAGCTGATTTTGAAATGATCAATCCCACACCAATTTTTGCAACTTTTAAAAGAACTTCTGAAGAGATACGACCACTAAACACGATGCACTTATCTTGAAGCGTCATTTTTTTAAATAACCACTGACCATATATTTTATCTAGAACATTATGTCTGCCTATATCTGATTGGAATATAACGATATCAGTACTATTGCAAAGTGCTCCTTGATGGACCCCACCTGTTTTTTTAAAGTGTTTAGATTGACCTTCTAACAATGACATTAAGTTCAAACATTGCGGAACTGTGATAGACATTTTACTATTTATTGTTTTTGCTGTTTTTACATCATTTTGAAAATAAAATTGTCTACTTTTACCACAACAGGAACCAACAAAACGTTTTTCATTAAACTCACTTGCTTTTATAGATTTATTTTTTAATTCAATGAATGCAAATCCCGTATTTATATCGATGTTTATATCCTCTATATCCTCTTTAAACCGAATCAATCCTTCACTAGCCAAAAAACCGATCACTAACTCTTTTAAATGCGTTGGTGTACAAATCATCGTTGCAAACTCTTCCCCATTTACTTTAATCGTGAGCGCAAATTCTACAGCAATATCATCTGAAACTTCTTTTACTTGTTCATCCATTTTTTTTAGGTCAAATTTTAATATCTGCCTTTTTTGCATCACTTTATCATCTTGAACATCCATCAGCTTACATCCATTTCTAAATCTTCAATTCTTTTTTCAATGTATTTCACATCTTTTTGTGCATGAAAAGATTCTGCCTTTTCTATTATTACCTTTGTATTGTATTCAGGTATACCAGCATGCTTTTCATATACCCCTTTTGGTATTAAAACATTTCCTTCTGGCCAATAAACTTCAACATTTCCTCTTCTAATATTCACAAATTTAGCTCGACCGTGGAATAACCCATATTGATTGTAAACAACAACTGCATCATTTTCTGAAATGTATAGTTCTTGAGCATCGTCCAGATGTATAAGAACACCATTTCTACCAGCTGAATTAAAAGGATCATTTGAACCATAAATCATTGAATTAAACTGTTTGCCTCTTCTAGTCGTAATATAAAAGTGACCTTCTGTTTTTCTCATTTCTGGTAAATGGATAGGTAATAGGGTTCCCTTTCTGTTTTCAGTTGGAAAAAAACCATCTTCACATAACCAAGCTCCACCCCATTGAAAAAAATCACCCTTTTTGGATAAATGCTGAATTCCATCATAATTCCGGTTTGCTTTTGCTATTTCTTCCCTGATTGATTGTGTGTTTTGGAAGTTAATAAGATGATTAAATTCTGGTTTCATTCGTTTAACCAAATCAACGTAAATTTCCCACTCTGCTCTGGCTTCTTCAATTCTAGGGCCTTTAATTTCTGGTGAATAATATACCATTCTTTCTGTTGAGGTCGAAGTACCACCACCAAATTGTTCATATCTAGTTTGGGCAGGTAGTACGATAACCGCTTCCTTACTATCAACTAATGTTGAAGAATTCAATATAATATCTTGATGTACACGAACCTCAACATTTTCTAAACATTCTCTAACAAATGTCGGATCTGGCATCGTTTCAAGGAAATTTCCACCAGACATATAATATAACTTTAATTTTTGTTCATTTTCTTCAGAAAGAAGGGTCTTTTCTAAAGATACCCCCACGATATCTCCTTGCCAATCAGGTAGTTCAAACCCCCATATTTCCTCAATACGTCTTTTATGGATTGAATCAAATCCACCACCAGGTAAGCTGAATGGATCTGCCCCCATTTCACCTGCACCTTGCACCCCTGAATGACCTCTTATTGGCATTACTCCACAAAACTCTCTTCCTATAAATCCTTGCAATAACGCTAAATTTGCAATTTGAGATATATTATCTGATCCAAAACGATGCTGAGTTAATCCCATGGACCAAACAAACACAGCAGATTTAGCATTTGCTAATACTTCTGCTAGTTGTATGATTCGTTGATGTGAAATTCCTGAAGAAGACACAATTTCATCCCATTTTTCTCGTTGAACATGGTTCTTTAAGTTTTCATATCCTTGCACATGTTTTTCCACAAAATCATGGTTAATGGCTGTTCCTGGAGTTTTAGCCTCCATTTCTAACCAATGTTTAATAATTCCATTCATAAAGGCAATATCACCACCAATATTCACTTGATAAAAATCATCTGTGATTTTTGTTCCGAATAATGCAGATTCTGCTATCGAAGGTATCCAATATTGGTCCATTGCAGGTTCATGATATGGATTAATGACAATAATTCTGGTCCCTTTTTGTTTAGCAGCATACATATACTTCGTTGAAACAGGTTGATTATTCGCTGCAACAGATCCCCAAAAAATTAACACATCTGTCCCTATCCAATCTTTATAACTACAACTAGATGCCCCTATGCCAAGTGAACGAGTTAATGCCGTTTTTGAAGGGGAATGACAAATACGAGAAGCATTGTCTATATGATTTGTACCAATTAAACGAGCAGCTTTCGCAGCTGTATAATAAACTTCATTTGTGATACCACGAGAAGTTAAATAAAATGCGATTTGTTTAGGGTCAATTAATTTCATTTTTTTTGTGATGAAATCGAGTGCTTGATCCCACGTAATTCGCTGAAATTTGTTTTCTCCTGCATTTCGAATTAATGGATATGGAATCCTACCTAATTGCCTCAGCTCCGCACTGCTTAATTTCTGCAAATCTGAGATATCTTTGTGTAACACGTCTGATTTTATAGCAGGCATCGTGTTTAATCTTAAAACATTTAAACGGGTCGTGCATACATGTGGACCTGTTAATGTTTGATCTTTTAATCCGCTTACACCTAAAGCACAGCCATCACAAACACCTTGAGTTAATATTCTTCCTGCATAGGGTAACTGGTCTCTATTTTCCCAAACCACTTTTAAAGTGTCCTTTATATGATGAGGTTTGACCTTGCCAAATCCAAATGGAACTTTACTTACCCAATGTTTGGGATTTAATTTCTTTGAAATTTTGATTGGACCTGAATGTTTTGTATTCCCCATACCATCATCTCCAACGAGTCATTATATTTATGCGATAGCCACATACGTGTCAATTGTATTCATCTATCCATATTTTTTTCCCAAGCTGTTAAATCTGCAGGTGTATTCATATTAAAAAATATGTTTCCTTGATTCGTCCATTCTCCCCATTCCTGTTCTAATATCTTGTATGTTGAACGAGAATCAATGAAGGTCGTCATTTTTTTATTACCTTCTTTTAAATACTCATATATTTCATTTTTTTGATTTCGATATACACCAGCTAAAGGGTGCATACGTCCATTATCTATCGGAATAATGATGTCAGACTCGGAATGAGTCAATGTACATTGCTGTAATCCCTTTAAAAAAGAAATATTTATATTTGGCATATCATTAGCTAAAACAAAATACCACTCTGCTTTGATATGTTTCATACCGGAGTATATACCAGCCAAAGGTCCAAAACCTTTAAATTGTTGTTCATCCTGTAAAACTGAAATATTTTTATTCTGTATGAATAATTTATTCAATTTTAGCACATCATTTTTATGGCTTATAATGATCGTGTGCTCTGAAACCTTTTGTGAAATAAATACTAAGTGCTCAATCATCAATTGATCTCTACGAGGGAGAAATGTTTTTGAAGTTCCCATTCTTCTACTTTGTCCCCCTGCTAATATCAATGTAACCCGTTTATGCATATTCATTATCCTTTATCCTTTACATTTTCAACATGAAGCCCTTTTAATGTATTATAATAGAAATACTAAGTTATGAAAAATCAAACTCTTAATCAAAACGTTCTCTCAACTTGGAGGAATCATAGATGATAAATAAAAACTATAGTTCAAATAATTTGGATTCATATCAAAGACCTTTACGCGATTTAAGAATTTCGGTCACTGATCGATGTAATTTCCGATGCTCCTATTGTATGCCTGCGGAGATTTTTGGACCTGATTTTGAATTTTTACCTAAAAACAAGCTTTTATCTTTCGAAGAATTGGAAAGATTAGTTAAAATATTTGCAAATATCGGCGTTGAAAAGATACGAATTACTGGAGGCGAGCCCCTCTTAAGAAAACAGTTGCCTGATTTGATCCATCAAATTTCACAAGTTAATGGAATTAAGGATATTGCATTAACTACAAATGGCTCACTATTAAAAAAATTCACTCCGCATTTAAAAAAAGCAAATTTAGATCGCGTCACAGTTAGTATAGATAGTTTAAATCATGAACGCTTTCAACAGATGAATGGAATAGGACATGATGTAGAACCTATTTTAGAAGCTATAGACGTGGCTCATGAGGCGGGTTTTCCAATAAAAATCAATATGGTTGTAAAAAAGGGAATAAATGAGCAAGATATTTTACCGATGGCTAAATATTTTAAAAATAAAGGGCACACGTTAAGATTTATTGAATTTATGGATGTAGGAAATAGCAATGGATGGAAATTAGATGAAGTTGTTCCAAGTAAACAAATTTTAGATATAATCCATAAAGAAATGCCATTAGAACCTGTAGAAGCGAATTATTTTGGAGAAGTAGCCAAAAGATATAAATATAAAGGATCTAATACGGAGATTGGATTTATTTCCTCTGTAACCCAAGCATTTTGCTCTTCATGTACTAGAGCAAGATTATCTGCTGAAGGGTTTTTATACACTTGTTTATTTGCAAATAAAAGTCACGATTTGCGAACACCTTTAAGAGACGGAGCTACCGATAAAGAAATAGAACAAATCATTCTAAATATTTGGAACAAACGAGATGATCGCTATTCTGAAGATAGACTAAAAGAAACTAAGGAATTAAATAGAAAAAAAGTTGAAATGTCTCATATTGGTGGATAGTGTTCATAAAAAAGTCATGTTTTTTGTAAAAGGTATTATTGTGTTTGAAAGAAATATCGTTTATCCTAAATTAGGATTTTCTATCTTGAATTTTAGTTAAATGAAATTTGAAAATGAATTAGGAGGAACCCATGTCAAACCATTCACCTGTGAAACAACGAAATTTCACACCGTTAATTATCGTTTTATCCATTACACTAGTAGCTGTTATCGCACTACTATACTTTCTACCTTCATATGATGCTGAGGTAGGATTTGATATCACCTTGTTGCCAATGCTTAATGCTATATTTAACAGCTTTACATTTATCTTTTTATTGTTGGCTTTAATTTCAATTAAGAAGAAAAATATTAAAGTGCACCGTAATTTTATTATGTTAGCTTTTTCAACTACATTTTTATTTTTGATTTCATATGTAACATACCATTCTTTAAGTGAATCTACAATGTATGGTGGAGACGGCTTATTACGTTATATTTATTATTTTGTATTATTAACACACATATTATTGTCCATCGTAATCATACCACTGGCACTCATTTCAATCACAAGGGGTTTCAATATGCAAATCGAACGTCATCGTAAAATCGCACGATGGACGATGCCGATTTGGTTATACGTAAGTTTTACAGGTGTACTCGTTTATTTATTGATATCACCTTATTACTAAGATACCCACAAAAGTGAAGTAATAATGCTTTGAAGATTAGTCCTAATACTTTTGCGGGGCCTAGATTTAATAAATCACGTGAAATTCAGTTTAACAATTTTTAATATGATAATAAAAAGGGTATGAGTTCAATACGAGTTCATACTTTTTTCATGCTCAAAATAAATTATATAACCTTTACAATTTGATTATTTCATTAATTGAATCATATGTTCTTTCAAGTTATTCGCATACTTACTGCTTAACAAATCCGTTCCACCTATGATTGCATTTTTATATTTTTCACTCGGTGCAATTTCAGAATCCTCTTTATTAATCACTTCATAAGTAAATGCTTCTATAGGATCACTATTAAACAACACACTCACATTGATTCTTTTGTACATAGGATTTGAAAACTCTGCTCCAGCTCGTTCTCTACGATCAAGATTAGGTATAAGATGATTTGGAATCCAATAAAGAATACCTTCCATGATATGGTCGGGAGTAAAAAGGATATCAGCGATTCCTCCTTTACCCCATTTGTCTGATTCCCTAGTAAATGCAACTCTATAATCCATTAATTCAGCTCTACCTAATACCTCAAACTCATGAACAGTTCCTTGAAATGAGCTTCGATTCATACATGAACCATAAGCAAAATAGTAAGATCTATATTGAGTATCTTGTTTATTCTTCACAATCATCACTTCTTATTTTTTTTATTTTATTATATCAAATATAGCAAAAAAGTGTGGGTCACAATAAACCCACACTTTTTTAAATTTAAATATATAAAATTAATCTCATTACTCACCATAAATAACGTATTGAGCAATATTTTTCGAATGATCTCCCATTCTTTCTAAATTACTCAAGATATCCAAAAATACTGCACCTGAGGTCCCACTACATAAATTTTGATTTAAACGTTTAATATGTGCTTTACGGAATTGTTTTTCCATTATATCTAATTCAGCTTCATTTTCTAATACTTGCTCAGCTAACTCCTTATCATCATTCTCTAAACTTTCGATGGATTGCTGAATTGTTTTGTCTGTAAGGTTAATCATTTTTTTCAATTCAGAACATGCTTCATCTGAAAACTCAGCTTTCTTTAAAATGGATAAATCAGCCAGTTCCATAATGTTCTCTGAATGATCACCTATTCTTTCAATATCATTGATTGACTGCATTAGAACTGATGCTTTTCCTGATTCTTTTTCACTAAGTTCATTCTGTTGAATTTTGACTAAATATTCTGTTGTTTTTTTATCAAGTTCATTAATTAACTCTTCCGTTTGTTCAACCATATTTCTGGCTTTGTCATTTTTATTAAAAAAGTATTCCGAAGCTTCCTGTAAACTTTCTCGTGCCAATTCACCCATACGAATAATTTCATGCTGAGCTTGTCCTAATCCAACAGATGGATTAGATAATAAACGTTCGTCTAAGTATTTGGCTTCAAACTCTAATTCCTTCATTTCACCTGGAACAAGTTTTGTAACAAGATATGCTAACAATCCTACGAACGGTATTTGTATTAATGTGTTAGTAATGTTAAAGAAACCATGTCCGTAAGCGATTTGCATACTAACACTCGCTCCAGTGTAATCCCCTAACCATATGATTATATTGGTTACTGGATATAGAAAAATTAGAAATAAAGTTGCACCTATTATATTAAAAATTACGTGTGCTGCAGCAGCTCGTTTAGCCGCTACTGAGGCACCAATAGATGCAATAATTGCAGTAATTGTTGTTCCGATATTATCTCCAAATAATACAGGTAAAGCTTGGCTTATATTGATCAAGTCCTCTGAAGCAATGGTTTGTAATATACCTATCGTTGCACTTGAACTTTGTACGACCACCGTAAATAATGTTCCAACAACTACACCTAAAATCGGATTGTCCAAATTAATAATAAAATCTTTAAACACTTCAAGGTCTTTTAGTGGTTTAACTCCACTTCCCATCGTTTTCAGTCCGTAAAATAACATTCCAAATCCAAAAATGACTTGTCCTATGTAATTGTACAATTTTTTCTTTAGAAAGAAGATAAGAAATACCCCGACTGCTATTATCGGAAGTGCATAGTTTTGAATTTTAACTCCTGCGATGATAAAAGCTGTCATTGTAGTCCCTATGTTAGCTCCCATAATAACACCAATGGATTGTCTTAATGTCATTAACCCAGCATTGACTAATCCAACAGCTAATACCGTTGTACCTGAAGAAGATTGTATTAATATCGTAACTACTACCCCAACTAAAACACCTAATAACGGATTCGTAGTGTATTTAGATAACAAACTTCTTAATTTGTCGCCAGCAGTTTTCTGTAAGCCTTCTGACATGTACTTCAAACCAAATAAAAAGATCCCTAATCCACCTACAAATTTAAAAATCAAATCCTGCCAGTCCATAAGTCTTCAAATCCCCCTGATTTTAATTATAAACATAGTTCGACAAAAATCGTCCTGTATTATTATACCTAGTTGTGGATGATTTGAAAACAAAAATTTTAAAGAATTTTAAAGATTGATTTACGAATGTGAATTAAGATATGATTTATATATCAAATTATAATAAAGGAAGGGATTTTTTTTATGGAATATTCGCATAAAGAAGAAATAGTTAATGCCATCACACACGGCATTGGAGCTTTACTGAGTATTGCAGCGCTTGTTTTATTGATCGTGTTTTCAAGTCTATATGGATCTCCATGGCATATTGTTAGTTTTACAATATTTGGAACTTCATTAGTTTTACTTTATGTATTTTCCACCTTATTACATAGTTTTAAAGAAGGTGTTACAAAAAATGTATTTGAAGTGTTAGACCATTCAGCTATTTATTTGTTAATTGCTGGATCATACACACCATTTGTATTAGTAACACTTAGAGGACCATTAGGATGGACATTATTTGGTATCATATGGGGATTGGCAGTTATTGGAATTGTCTTTAAAGTGTTTTTTGTAAAAAGATTCATTATAATGTCTACAATTTTTTATGTTTTAATGGGCTGGATGATTATGATAGGTATTAAACCTTTGTATGAGAATATGATGTTAAATGGTTTTATTTGGTTAGTGCTCGGGGGAATATTATATACCGCTGGAACTATTTTTTACGTTTGGAGAAAATTCCCTTACCATCATGCAGTTTGGCATCTATTTGTACTTGCAGGAAGTGTGTCCCACTTCTTCGCTGTTTTATATTTACTACCTGATTTATTATAAGGCGAACTATAAGATTGTAGAAATGTGCAGCTATAAGGAAAATAAATGTGGATTTAAGCCAGTTTTAGGAAGCTGTGGTATAAAGGTGCCAAAACAAGTGGAATTAAGTGTGGGTGGGCGTCTCGGCTCTTAAACGGGACGGATTGATTTCGACATTTGCCATTTCGTGGATGTGCTGATGTCGAAGTTGCCACTCAAAGATAATCACCCTCCACTTACAGGTGGAATAAAAGCAACTTCATCATGATCTGAAACAGCAGTATTTTGATCTACATATTCCTGATTAATCGAAGCAAAGCTTTTATCTAATTCATCTATAAATGCTGTTGAAGAATATTGTTTTTTCAACAATTTTTTGACACTTTCAACTGTCATACTCGGTTTAATAAGATCTATTTCAATTTCACGAACACCAGCCGCATCAGCTAAACCAGCAAATAATAGTATTTTTATCATCTTAAAACATCTCCTTTTTATATTGTTCTTTACTTTTGTGAATAAATCAAAGACAAAATTGAATTGATATCATCTATTGAAAACACTGGAAGATCATTAAATTTAACAGGAATCCATGTTACAGCAGCAATGACATTTTCCAAACTAGAGAGAAGTTCGATTTCGTCTTCAGATTTGATCATAACAATTTTCTGATATTTTTCAAGTTTAAAACCTTCCACAATGATCAAGTCTTTGTCCTTCATTTGCATGATTAGCTTATTTAATGGTGTATATTTTTTGTGTATAATACAGGTTTCGTTTCCTTTATCAGATGTAATTGCGATACTATCTGCACCAGCCTTCTGATACATCCAAGTATCTCTTCCTTCCATATCCAGCTCAAACTCATGTGCATCATGTTTAATCGCTCCAACCATGAACCCATCTATTTGTAACTTTTCAATTAATCTGCATACTAAAGTCGTTTTCCCAGTATTTTTGTATCCAACAATTTGAATGACTTTTGGTTCTTTCATGTTATCACTCCAATTCCTTTAACCGGATCACTGTAACCATATCTCCTTTACTTAATCCTTGACCACTAGGTGGTATTATAATTAAACAGTTCGAATCTTTTATGGAAACCATAATACTTGATTTATCCTCACCAATAGGTTTGACATACACAGAACCCTGATCAATCCTACTCTTTGCTCTTATAAATCTTTGGAATGCATTTACTTTTGTAAAATCCTCCTCAAGATACGCTGTGAAAGTATCCGGATATAACTGCTTTGCTCCCTGCATTCCTTTTAAAACAGGACGGATAAACAATTCGAAACCTATAAAACAGGCACCAGGATTGCCTGATAATGCAAACAAAAAGTGATTTTGAAAAACACCAACTGTTGTGGGACTACCAGGGCGCATGGCTACTTTATTGAACAACATCTCCCCAGCCTTCCACTGTTGGAAAAAATCAAACATGATATCATAATCACCAACAGAAACGCCCCCTGTGGTAATCACAACATCTACGGTTTGAATCAACTCTAATATTTTATTTTTTGCAATATTTAAATCATCTGGCAATTTATCTATCCATACTGGATTTCCCCCTGCTTCTAATACAAGAGAAGTAATCATGCTAGAATTACTGTTTTTAATTTTCCCTAGTTCTAAAGGTTCCTGAATATCTTGAAGTTCTGATCCAGTGGCAATGATAGCAACTGTAGGTTTTTTATATACTTCAATAGAGTGATATCCATACGTAGCAAGCAGGGCTATTTCCCCAACACCAATTTTCCTTCCTTTGTTCATTAAATGAGTGCCTGATTCAATTTCTTCACCAATATTTGTTACATTTTGTTTTTTGTTAATCTCTCTTTTAACACGAATGTATTTTTTATCATTTTCAATAAATTCTTCGGTCATTTCAAACATAATGACCGCATCTGCTCCGTCTGGTAACATTGCACCTGTCATAATTCTCGCGGCTTGTTTTATTGAAATAGATTGTGAAGGTACTTTACCAGACGGTATTGTTTCTATAACTTCTAATATGATTGGATTTGAGGAAGAGATATCCTTTGTATCTATTGATCGTATCGCATAACCATCCATACCTGATCTTCGAAAATGAGGGAGGTCAATTGGGGCAATAAAATCTTGCGCCAATCGCCTCCCAAACGATTCAATCAAAGGAACCTTTTCAATATCAACATTTTGAATATGTTTAAATATAAGCTTCTGGGCTTCTGAAACTTGTACTATGTTTCGCTTGAATTTTGAAGGAATATCTTTGTTTCCATTCATATATCGTCTTCCTCTCACATAAGACTCTTCACTTGTGATTTATTTATGGTGAGTTTAATTTGAGTACCTTTTTCAGGCTCAGATTCTATTTCTAAGTGTCCATTCACAGCCCTTGCCCTCTCCTCCATACTAAATAATCCTACACCCTTCATATCAGGTTGTCTTACAAACCCGTGACCGTAATCCATAATACTAACTACAATCTTACTATCATCCTCCATCATTTTCACAAATGCTTCAGAGACATCTGCATATTTACCTATGTTCGTCAAAGCTTCTTGAATTACACGATAAATTGTTGTTTCTATATCTATTTCCAGACGTTTTTTTATATTCGTATCTAATTGTACTTCAATACCATAATGCTGAGAATATTCCTTCAAGTAGGAGCGAATAGCTGGAACTACACCTAAATCATCTAAAACAGAAGGTCTAAGCTCCCAAGACATGTTACGAATATCTTGTATGATATTCGAAACATCATTCCTCATTAATTCTAAGCTATCATGTTCTATGTCATGAGATATCTGATCAATTTGTATGAGTAAAGAAAACAATCGCTGGCCAATTCCATCGTGTAATTCCCTAGATATTTTCCTTCTCTCGTCCTCTTGCACATTCATTAATTTAGTCATCATGTTTTTAAGTTCTTTTTCTGCTTGTTTTAGCTTTGTAATCTCTGTCCGAATTGATAAAAACTGATAAGGTTGGTTTGTTTCGTTTAAAAAAGGCACGATTGTTGTGTTTACCCAATAATACGACCCATCTTTCGCTTTATTTTTTATTTCACCTTTCCATACCTTGCCATTCAATATCGTATCCCATAAATCTCTCATGAATTCTTCAGAGTGAAGTCCAGAATTAACAATACGATGATTTTGTCCTATTAACTCTTTTGTTGTATATTTGGAAATTTCACAAAACTTATCATTTACATAATTAATGATGCCATGCTGATCAGTTACTGCCACGATGGACGATTCATCTAGTGCCGTTTTAAGATCCACCAATTGATTTAATGTTTCTTGTAATTTTTCCTTTGTTTTCGAAGAAACGATACTAGCATCTATATTCGAAAGAAGTTGTTTTACATTTTGATTAATATCAGGATATAGATTATTTCTATTCAAAATGAAGCAACCCCTTTTTCAAGGCATATTTCACTAATTCTGGCCTTGTTCTTAGATTCAACTTCTCCATTAATTTGCTTTTATGTGTTTCAACTGTTTTAACACTAATATTTAATTGCTCACCGATGTCCTTATTGGCATACCCTTTAGCTACCCAAGTTAGTACTTCTTTTTCACGATCAGATAATAAATCAAAAGTATCAAAGTTTTCACCCTGTTTTACTTTCTCCAAATACTCCTCCATAAGTGTTCTGATTGCTGAAGGGTATAAATAAGCAGATCCTGACGCCACACATTGAATCGCGTTTAATAATTCCTCATGTGGAGCGCTTTTAAGAATGTATCCAGAAGCCCCAGCTTGAATCACTCGAAACAAATATTCTTCATCATCGTGCATTGTAAGAATCAATATGTTTATTTCTGGCATTATTTTTTTAAGTTCTGTGGTAGCTGATAGGCCATCTTTTCCATGTGGCATACTGAGATCCATTAATACAACGTCAGGTTTTAAATCAAGTGATTTTTGAATGGCCTCATTACCTTCTGCAGCTTCACCAATGACTTCAACATGTGGATTTGCATCTAACAACATCATTAGACCAGTCCTGACAACGGCATGATCGTCTACGATAAGAATTTTTGTCATATCATATCCCTACTTCCCATGAATATAGATATTTTAATTATCAGTTTATCATAAATGTTAAAATTGGTTAACCGCAATGACGACAGCCTTTTTTATTTGGAAACACTTGAACACTATATCCGTATATGGAGGTTAGTATCTCCAATTCCAATTGTTCCTCAATATAGGAAATTAATTGCTCTTCATTTTCCCAGCTACCTTTACCTCTAATCTCTGTTGTAGCAATTTCCATATTGTCCTTTTCTTTGGTTTCTATAAAACATTCTGCTTCTTTACCAAATAATTCACTCATCTGTCTCTTTACTTTATCCGATAATGCTAACCCTTTTTGTTGAATGAAACATATCTCCATGCGAAAATCATTCATCTAGTCCACCATCCTTTTTAAATAGTTCAAATTAGGTTATGGGGTACAGTTATACATTCTTTTCTTTATAGTAGATGAATAGTGCTACTGGGAATAATACCAGATTTAATACTGCATAAATAACTGTCGCTGTATAATCTTCATAATAATATTGATGAATCGCTTTTTGAGTAAATATAATGTTTAAAAAAAGCACGGCACACAGTAAAATAACCCCTCGATAACTACGTTTCATATCGTTTCACCCCTGTTGCTACGATTTTACCCGCTTCAACTTGAATTGTAATTTCAGGAAGTGGTCTTCTAGGTGGTCCAGCTGTTGGTGAACCCGTTTTTACATCAAAAAAGCCGTGGTGACATGGACATACAAGTTCGCTTTTACTTTGTTCCCAAAAAACTGGGCAACGAAGATGTGTACATGCATTTTGATATGCTTTAAATTCATTTTCACCTAATCGGACCAACAATGCTGAATCATGATCAGTGGGATATGCAAATTCAAATGCATCCCCAACCTTTAATTTTTTTACATCTATAATTTCTTTTTTGGGATATTTTTTCTCTCTTAAACCCATTAACTCTGTAGCAGCAATAGAACCCCATGGTAATGTAGAAACTGCAAATAACCCTGCAGCTCCAACCATCGTTTTCATGAAACCTCTTCGATCTAATTTCCGTTCATTATTTTTATTAATATTATGAGTATAATTATCTTCGTCAAAAGGGATTTTATTATTTTTATCCATTTTTTCACTCCCTAACGATTATTTGAATTTATTGTTCTAATGTAGGATCAGCACGTCCTGTGCTGAAAAGCTAGATGTTTTGCTTCACTTTTTTGGGTGTTTAAAATAGTTTTTCTTTACCTTCTAATATACCCGGCAAACTGACATGTACATTCGTTTTATTTTCCAAATATGGATCTTCCATACTAGCCATCATTCCATTGTTTAATCTAAATTGACTTTTCTTCACAGCCAGCTCTTCTTCTGTTACCCATTGTAAAGTATTCGTAGGACATACACTTGCACACATAGGTGGTATACCATCCTTCGTACGATCTATACATAAATCACATTTATACATTAAGTTTTGCTCTACATCAAATTTTGGAATTCCATAAGGGCAAGCGATCGTACAATTTTGACAACCAAGACATTTTTCAGTCATTGCTGATAATACCGCTCCAGTTTCATGTACTTGAATCGCTTGAACTGGACAACTTCTTGCACATGGAGGGTTTTCGCAATGCAAACACATCATTGGCATCGTTTGACGGTCTACAAATGGATTTACATCTATCACATAATTTCGATTTCTTTGTTCATGCCCACCGCACTGTGTACAAGCAGCAAGGCATGAACGACAACCAATACAATTTTCTAATTCAATATATAAAACCTTTTTCATATGTTCACACCTCACTTTTTCTCTATTTGTGCAGCGCATACTTTAAATTCCGGCATACGTGACATCGGATCTAACGCAGGGATTGTTAGTAGATTAATAGATTTTTCATGATCCCAATGATATGGGACAAATATAGTATCTTTACGTATCGCTTCTGTTATTTTAACTTTGTAATATGCTTCCCCTCGTCGTGTGTATAAACGAATAACTTCATCATGTTCAATCTGATACTTCATAGCCATTTCTGGATGAATTTCTACATAGGGTTCAGGACACATATCTTTTAAAAATGGAATTCTTCTCGTCTGATTTCCAGATAAATAGTGATAAACTACTCTTCCAGTTGTTAACCTAAGAGGATACTTCTCATCTGGTTCTTCAGCAGGTGGTCTATATGGAAGTGCACAAATCTTAGCTTTTCCATCTGGATGATAAAATTTCTTATCCAAAAACATGTGAGGCGTTCCAGTCGCATTTTCTTCATTACATGGCCAAAATACTCCGTTTTGTTTTTCGATTTTTTCCCATGTAGCACCTGAATAATCTGCATTACCTCCCTTTGTAGCTAATCTAAATTCATCAGCTACATCTTTTGCCGTTTTTAAATGTTCAAAATACTTACCTTTTCCATATCGTTTAGCAATTTCAACTTGTATTTCCCAATCGGTTTTACTCTCTCCAATCGGTTTTTGAGCTTGATTAATCTTGATAATTCTTCCTTCTAAGTTAGTGACCGTTCCCTCATCCTCTGACCAAGTAGTAGTCGGTAAAACTACGTCAGCAAACTCCGCAGAATCGGATAAATAGAAATCACTGCAAACCATAAAGTCTAAATTTTTCATTGCATTTCTTACAAAATTTAAATTTGGTGCAGATATAGCTGGATTTGAACATAATAAGTACATTCCACGAATGGTCTTTTGTTCCATGAGTTCGAACAATTCATATGCGGAAACCCCAGGTCCAGGCATTTCTTCAGGCGTAATGCCCCAAAATTCACATACTTCCTTTACATGTTGTGGATTGGTAATCTTTCTATATCCCGGAAGTAAATCTGATTTCTGCCCATGTTCTCTTCCGCCCTGTCCATTTCCCTGTCCTGTGAACGTAGCCACACCTGATTTAGGTCTTCCTATTTTCCCTGTGACCAAAGACATATTAATATAACCAGAAACATTATCTACACCTTTAGATTGTTGTTCAATTCCTCTAGCAAACAGAACAATGCCATTCGGTGCTTTTCCATATATTTCTGCTGCTTTAATCAGTTTTTCTGGACATACTCCAGTAATTTCACTTGTATATTCAGGTGTGAAAATTTCTACTAATTCTTTTGTTTCTTCAAATCCGTTAGTATGTTGATTAATAAATTCATCATCAATGTGCCCATTTTTAATTAATAAATGCACCATACAGTTCGCTAAAGCTAAATCCGTACCTGGTTTTAAATCTAAATGAAGATCAGCACGTCTAGCAATCGGTGTCTCACGAGGATCAACAACGATCAGATACCCACCACGATTCTGCACTTCCCATATTCGATACATAGAAGTAGGGTGACATTCTGCTGTATTACTACCAGCAATAAATAGACAATCTGTTTGGTGTAAGTCGGTCCAAGGTAAACTGGAACCACGATCCACCCCTAGTGATCTTAAAGAACCACCTGCAGCACTCGCCATACAAAATCGACCATTGTAGTCAATGTAACGTGTCTTTAATGCTACTCTTGCAAATTTACCTGTTAAATAACATTTTTCATTCGTCATTGATACACCGCTATATACAGATAAGGTATCATCACCATGTTTCTCTTGTAATGCTTTAAAGTTCTTTACAATAAGATCAAGAGCCTCATCCCAACTAGCTTCACGAAATCCCTCTTTTGTTCCTTTTTTAGAAGCATCGTCACGTATTAATGGTTTTAAAAGGCGATCTTTATGATTTGTTTGTTGATATGCAGTGACTCCTTTAGGACACATTTTACCTTCTGTTACAGGCCACTCATATCGGGGTTCTACACCGATGATTTTATTAGTTTTAGTGTTTACACGAAGGTTCATCCCACATTGCATACCACAATAACTACAATGTGTTTTAATCAGTTCTTCATTTGGATGGATGACATTCTTCGGAATCTCTCTTAATGCTTTATCCCCTTGCATCTTGATTCGCCTCCTTTGCTTTTGTTAGATGAGTTTTTACACCACTAAATTTTGAAATCCGATAATTTCGGCGACAAGGTAAACATAACTCTGCTAAGTGGAAACCCTCTTCTTTTTTAAATTGAATTGCGTTTTGATCTAAGACATGTATCACATCATTAGATTGTTCAGTAGATACAAATTCATTGCTACAAACTTTACATTTTTTCATGGATTGATTTGCATAATGCTCTCTGTAGTTTTTGACATAGATACCTAAAGGTCTCATAGGAATATGAGCAAGTTTACCAAAAGGTAAGTAAATTAATGTCACAATCACTGAAAATTGATGAACTAGTGATAATTCAGGTTGGATAAAACCATGGAAAAACACATTACTCACGGTAAGTAATAATCCCGTAATACTTATAAAAAGAAGCATATATAAGGGCATAAAATCAAATATAACCGTCTGTTCAGCCCTAGCTTGCAAATTTTTCAAACGTCTATAAATGGCCATACTTGCTCCAGTAATAACCATAATTGCTGTAATGTTTAAGGAGTTATAAAAGAGGAACGCTAAAAACCCATCCGCACTGATTTTCATCAAATTTAAGCCCATGAAAACGACCGTATAAAATCCATTATCATCCATCGTAAAATACATCCATCCAAATACTAATGGGAAAGTTACAAAACAAGAGATAATCACTCCCCATCCCATGAGCATATGTTGAAACCATCTATAAATACCTCTATTCCATATGAAACGTTGCATTCCGATATCAGTGGTTGTGGTTTTAACCGTTTTTTTACGAAAAATTAGTTTTTTTCCTTTTTTGATCATTAATTTTGCAGGTGGCCTTTCACTCCAACTTAAAAAGCGGTAAAATAAACCGATTAAAAATACCAACGTACCCACCATGTAACCATATAAATTTAAATCCATATGAGTAAACATTCTTGATCCAACATAAGTCATTATGAAAAGAATCAGAATTGTAAAAAATAGATGCATCGCAAACCTAGAAACAAACGCTCTTTGAATGGAGGGTTGATTTTGATTTACTTTAGTATTCATTCAGGTTAACCTCCTAACTTTCTATTTGTTTTATTTGAATTTGGTGTTCTAATTGATTGAAATATATCTCTATCTTCTTGTTTATTATAATTTTGAATCATAGAACCCAGTTGTTCCGCTATGCTTTCTAATAATTCAACGGTTTGTTTATCAAAATCTCTTAGGATCCTGCTACCTATCATCAATACTCCAGTAACAGCATATTTCAAAGTAACAGGTACAGCGGCAACAGCTTCCAAACTTTCAGCGAGTAATATGGGGTATTCGCGAAGATCAATTAACCTTTTATCATATTGAGAATCAAATATCACAGGGCGACCATGTTTAATGACCTGACCAGCAATTCCTTTTCCTGGACGAAGTCTTATACGTTTATAACGCTCGTTTCGGTTGCCAGAAACGTATTTCCAACGAATGATATATTCTTGATGATCTAGGATAGCAAATCCTGCAAAATCACTTGAGCTTAGTAATCGAATACCTTCTAAATGCTTCTCAATCTCTGGTTGCAAGCTGCCCATTTGGAAAACCTCCTTTCTTATAAATCCAGATAAATTTTTCAGAAATGTTAATACTAATAACTTAAGATGAATTTAAGTGAGGGCAGATCCCCCACTTAAATTTCAATTCATAAATCTTTTACAATGATTCTTTTAAATGATATCAGGGAATTCCCTCACCCTAACATTTGATTTCTGCATTTTTACGTGAATACCAGTACCAAGTGACGAACAAACTAATAACGTAATATGCCATAAATGCATATAGTGCTGCATTTGGTGAACCTGTTGCAGAAATGGATGTACCAAACGCTTTAGGTATAAAGAAGGCACCATAAGCTGCGATTGCAGATGTGAAACCTAACACAGGAGCTGCTTCTTTCGGTTCAAATATAACTGGAATCATACGGAACGTAGAACCATTTGCTACCCCAGTTGTTATAAACAAAATCATAAACATAAGGAAGAATCCCCAGAAGTTATCTGCATTTAAGAAGTAAACGACTCCACCAGTTGCTATGATCATGATAATAACATCCCAGAATGTAACACGAGCTCCACCTAATTTATCAGCCATCCAACCTCCTACAGGACGAATCAGTGCTCCAACTAATGGTCCAAGGAAAGCATATTGTAATGGATTTACTTCAGGAAATTGTGTTTTGATTAGTAAAGGAAATGCTGCAGAATAACCGATAAAAGAGCCAAAACACATCGTATATAACCAACTCATAATCCACGTATGTTTTCTTTTAAAAACAACAGCCTGTTCTCTAAAAGAAGCTTGAGCTGAAGCTAAATTGTTCATTCCAAAAAAGGCTGCGATACAAGTAATTACAATAGGTATAACCCAAACGTAAGCTGCATTTTGCATCCACACTTCTCTTGTCCCGCTGTCCGTAATCATCGTTTGAGATTCTCCACCAAAAACTCCAAACATGCTTAGTCCTATAACCACAGGGACTAAAAATTGAACAACACTTACACCTAAATTACCTAAGCCTGCATTTAATCCTAATGCTGCTCCTTTTACCTCTTTTGGATAAAAGAAACTGATATTCGCCATGGAAGAAGCAAAGTTACCTCCACCAAATCCGCATAATGCAGATAAAATAGCCATTGTCATAAAAGATGTTGTTGGATCTTGAACTGCCATCCCTATTCCAATAGCTGGAATTAGTAATGACGCTGTTGTGATTATCGTCCAGTTTCTACCTCCAAATATAGGAACCATAAAACTATAAAACACTCTCAATGTTGCACCAACTAAACCAGGTAATGCTGCTAAAGTAAATAATTGGTTGTCAGTAAAATTAAACCCAATACTGTTTAAGTTAACTGCTACTGCGGACCATACCATCCACACACAAAATGCTAACAATAAAGCTGGAATTGATATCCATAGATTTCTAGTCGCTACTTTCCTTCCTGTTTGTGTCCAAAAAGTTTTATCTTCTGGTTCCCATCTTTTAATTGAACTCTGCATCCTAATCTCCTCCAGATCTTATAATTAAGAAAGAATTAATTTATACTTTTATTGTAGATTCAAAGGTAGGATATGTAATTCGGGGAACTCCCTGAAAAGGGTTGGTAAAAACCCCTATTTCATAAACAAAAAACACTAAATAGTCAAAATGATGTCTAAATCAAAATCGAACACTCATAAGAACATTAACAAATCATAAAATGGAAAGAATAATTTGAAACACAATACAGAATCTAATCGTATAAATAGTATGAAATAATATGTACTTTTCTAAAACATTCACTTTAAAAAAGAAATGAGGTAATAACATGATCGTTGTAACAACAGAAAATTTAAAAGGTTACAAAGTGAAAGAGACAAAAGGACCTGTATTTGGCGTTGTTGTACGTGCAAGAGGGATAGGAAATGACATTGTGGCAGGTTTACGCTCATTAGTTGGGGGAGAAATAAAAGAATATACTGTATTACTTGAGGATTCAAGAAAACAAGCCATTGATCGTATGGTAGAAAATGCAAGTGTGATGGGTGCAAACGCCATCATCATGATGCGTTTTGATTCTGGTTCAAATGGACAATTAAGTGAGGTTGCTGCTTATGGTACGGCTGTCATTGTAGAAAAGGTAGCTGATGAATAATGGATTCCTTTTTCTATTTTTTTGCTTTTACACCTATTCTGATCATCTTAGGAGCACTTCTTCTTCAACCCCTTTTAGATAGAAGAGCAGATTTCCAAGACGGTGATAAAATTCCACCTGGTTATGAAGAAACAAATGAGATCTTTATTGATCCCATTTCAAAGGAACGTAAACAAGTTTATTACAATTCAAAAAATGGAGATCGATATTATAGAGTTATAACCAAACCGAGAAAAGATGATTGATTTAATGAACAAGCATATACTATTAGTAATGAAAACAAAACCCATAAAATGAAACGACAATCAAAGTTTCATATTTTGGGTTTTTTCACTTTGAGAAATTATGATTATTTCGTGTAATTAACATTCATAAAATAATTCTAATGGTGAAACATTTTATATTTTAACTACGTTCATTATAAAAAGGGGGAAATACAGATGAAAAAGAAAATAAGGTTTATTTTTATGATTGGGGTAGTTTCGGTTCTATTGGCTGCTTGCAGTAGTGTTGAAAAAATTAGTAATGATCTATCATCAATCGCAACTGAGGAATCGTCAGGAGAAGAAGCAATTTTTGATGAAGCTGATGCTGATGTATATTTTAGTGAGTCCAATGAAAGTTATGAAGAAATACAGTCTGAATCTGTTCAAAAAAATACAGAAAGAATGATCATTTACAATGCTAACCTATCTATCGATGTAGAGGATTATTTACAAACTCAACAAAAAATAGAGCAAATTTTATTACATATGAAAGGGTATATCGTAAATTCATCAGTATATCGTCATTCAGAACAAAATATAAGTGCACAACTTGATGTAAGAATTCCTCAAGCTCAATTTACTAAATTTTTAGAAGAAGTAGAAGCTCTAAGTATAAATGTAACGAATCGAAATATATCTGGTACAGATGTAACCGAAGAATATGTAGATTTAGAGTCACGTATGAAATCAAAAGAGATTGTTGAAGAAAGACTTTTAGGGTTTATGGAAAATGCAGATAAAACGGAAGATTTATTAAAAATATCAGATAGTCTGGCTAGAATTCAAGAGGAAATTGAGCAAATTAAGGGCAGAATGATTTACTTACAAAATCATAGTGCCTTGGCAAGTGTCTCTATTTCCATCAATGAAGAGAAAATCAGTGTCCCTGAGTTAAATAATAAAAATTTAAATGTTTGGGCTAAAACAAAAGAACAATTTGTAAACTCAATGAATGGAATCATACACTTCTTTTCAAATTTATTTATTCTCCTGATTGGTAATTCACCTATTTTAATCATTTTAGGACTGATTACAGTTACAGTGATCTTTTTCATTCGTAGATACAGAAACAAACAAGAGTAGTTATATATCAAGAATTTAAGGACTAATATAGAATAATCTAAAATTTATAAAAGGGACTCCATAATGGAAGTCCCTTTGTCTTATTTCATTTTGGAACTAGAGGAGACTTGCTTAAAGAAAAACTAAAAACTAAAGGAAATAAAAGGTCTTATTCCGTACGATCTAAAGAATTTCATAATATAACGGGAAATTATGGTCTTAAATTGCTGTTTCAAGGCTAGATATGGTAGTTTGATGTGAATATGAATGATATAAGACCACGGATTCCCGCTAATTTTTACTTTGGGCTAATTTTTTAAAGATAAGACCAAAAATTCCCGCTATTTCATAGCTAATTCAACTTCAGACTAGAAAAAAAGAACTTCCAGTTCTTTTTTGATGGCGGAGCTGACTGTATATACCCCAAAAAGTGACGCTTATGATTCTATGTATTCACCGATTACTTTCCGGGGACCCCTTAGCCACATGTAGTTAAAGACTGCGATGTATTCCTCCCGAAGTTTATGCTTCGACGAACCCCTATGGGTTCATCATCCCTAGTTACCAACAAAAAAAGAACCTTCATTCCTTCGGTTCTTATTTTAATGGCGGAGCTGACGGGATACTCTTCACTTCGTTACGAGACTGCGATGTATTCCTCCCGAAGTTTATGCTCCGACGAACCCTTCTGGGTTCAACATCCCTCTTATTTGTAAGCATAAAAAAAAGAACTTCCAGTTCTTTTTTGATGGCGGAGCTGACGGGATTCGAACCCGCGATCTCCTGCGTGACAGGCAGGCATGTTAGGCCTCTACACCACAGCTCCATATGTAATTGGTTGCGGGGGCAGGATTTGAACCTACGACCTTCGGGTTATGAGCCCGACGAGCTACCAGACTGCTCCACCCCGCGTCATTATGTATAGTGTTCCCTGAAAACTAGATGCGAAACAAAGAATTATAAATGGAATTACATTTGTTACTGGGCCCCGAAAAAGTACTCGGTCGATCATAAACTGCCACTTCCTGTGGCAATTCCGACACCAGTTCATCCATGAACTGGGAATCAGCTATGATGAACTCACTTTTTTGAGTATATATTTGGATAAGCCCTCGACCGATTAGTATTCGTCAGCTCCATGCATTGCTGCACTTCCACCCCGAACCTATCAACCTCGTCGTCTTCAAGGGGTCTTACTAAATTGGGAAATCTCATCTTGAG